>JAZKJI010000267.1:0-4807 GCA_040384405.1 Bdellovibrionota bacterium | reverse complement strand
TCGAGCATTTCTTATGCAGCTGGTGGTTGTTATAATTTAGAGATCATCGGAACTAAAACTAAAAATGTCAGTATGACTAATACAAGTGGCCACTCTTTGTTTGTGCCTATCTCTGGCAGTACCAAAATTCTTCTGAAGGAAGGTTCGTTCGGTGTTATTGATCGTAATGGTACCGATGGCTCGGCATCATTTTCTTTACCAAATCCAGCGTCGGGTTCATACGACGTTTTTGCCCGTGTAGTTGGTAAACCAGGAACTGGTATAGATATGACGACTTGTGCGTACGATGCAGCGGGTGCACTTTTCTGCAGCGAGAACTCTTTAAGTTTACGTCGTGTAGCCGGTACTTCAAAATTCGTAAACGTTTCCCGGGAACTACTTAGTATCCAAGCGGATATTGATGGAGATGGTGATGTGGATTCTGTTGGATTGTTTAGCGATCTTTTGCAGGATTACTATTGGCAGACAGATACCCAAGGCCGTGTTCACGCCCAGCTTAAATTTTGTCCGCGATAATATAATTTAACTTTTAATGTTCATAACCCACTCCAGAAAACAGAAAAGGCGCCATAGGGGCGCCTTTTCACTTTTTACGATATGTTATTTAACTTATTTTCGTTTTGGACGAGCACGCTTTTGATTAATCATCCGAAGTGCTTCAGACTCGGATAGCACTTTGCCATTTACAGTTACTTCACCTTTTTCAACGACCTGGGAAGTCGTATTGTAAGAGCCCACGAAAGCGGCTGCCATCGCGTTACTGCTGAAAGTACTGTTGTTAAAGGCTAATTTACTATCACGGCTGACTTCCGCCATTGTTTGACCTGAATTTTTTGTGATCGTTGAATTGCTAACGGTTACACGTGAATTATCCAATACGCTGAATAAATCGAATTCAGCATTTCCTTTGATAAATGATTTACTAATTTCAAGTGTACTTGAAGAAGCAACGATAATTCCGTAGGACCCATCTCGTAAAATTGAATTATCAATTTTCACTTGCGATCCGATTGCTTCAACCGCGTAGGTTCCGCTGCCGTATAGTTCAGTGCGGTCGTTGATTAGCACATTGTTCGTTCCGACGAACTTCAATACTGCCCCTTCGCAATAGCCCGGATTATCGTGACCGATCATTAACGCACTAATCGTAATATTTTCTGATTCACGGAAGGTTAATACTTTCGCGTAAGTCGGATCTGCCACGATTCGCGGTAGACCTTTGCCGTCAGATTTAAGAACCAAGTTCTTTACGCCTTTAATGTGAACTTCAGTTCCATCGAACGCTGCCGAAGTCTCGATATTTGGATTTTTAATGGTATTGTCTGTCACACCAGCCGTTACATTGTAAGTACCTGGGCGTAAGGTAATTTCAGTATCGGATTTTATGTTTTCCAGTAGCTCTTTTACATTACTCACGGTCACAGATTTAACCGAAGAAGGACTTCTTCCATCTGTCATTTTTTCTGCCTGAGGCATTGAAGAACAGCCAGCGAACAGACCTATAGTTGCAAGTAGTACTAACTTTTTCATTTAAACTCCGTCTTAATTGGTTAAATATAGAAAAAGTTTAGGTAGGACCGTTGCTTCGAGCAATTAAAAAGGGATAGCACAGTACCCCATAGTTAGGGGCCGACATTACCTTTGCCGTCGTAAACGGTAACAACAGTTGGATGAATCAACTTACCGGATTTTGAAGTCACGATGTAATGAGAGTTCCATTCATCGATTAATAAAATATTTTTATCTTTGTTAACTTTTAAGGTTTTTGGCAGATTCGCTTGGACGTCAGTTTCCAATTTCATATCAAACTTCAATTGATACAACTCGGTCTTCCAAGCCACTTTTTTAGTTTTCAAGTTAGTAGCTTCTAAATATATGCGGTGACCACAATTCTGTTTATCCGCAGGACAACCGGTTGTTAACGGCTCGATGACAGGGGCGTAACTTAACCCTCGAAGCTTTACCGGGGTAATTTCAGGTGAAGGTCCGCGTTTAGCAAAAGTGTTAAGCGAAATTAAAATTAGGACGGAAGTTAAGATGTATTTCATGGTTTACCCCTGAAATAAAATATCTACGTAAGTAGTTCCTTTGGCAACTGCCGAGGAAGGATTGGCGATCTGTCCCTTAATCAAAATTTTGCCTTCCTTAAATAGATCTTTGAATTGCGTACGAGTTATGATGCGTAAATTTAGATTTTCGTGTTTTTTGATCGCCGCCAGTAAAACGTTATCGAGTCTGCGCTCGCGGGCATTAAGTTCTAAAACAATACGAACTGACTTTGGAGGCTGGGGAGGTATGTATTCATGCATAAGTGCTATTCGTTTAATCCGCAGTCCCATAAGAGTCACGGTAAATTTTGCCCCGTTTCCTTGCCGATCCCATCCTTTTCATGAAACGCTATAGGTACATTCCAAAATTAGTTCACCAACCAGGAGATTCAACGAGATGGAAAAATTCAAAGCGAAATTGCCACTTATTGCCCGCATTTTATTAGGACTGGTATTTTTTGTTTTCGGCTTGTTTGGCCTTTTAAATCTGTTTCCCCCACCGCCAAATTTGCCAGAGAAGCTGCAGGCTTTTAACAACGGGTTAATGGCGAGCGGTTATTTCTTCCCGTTTCTAAAAGCCGTGGAAACAATCTGTGGATTACTGTTGTTAATCGGGATTTTTGTGCCCTTAGCACTAGTGGTACTTGCACCTATCGTGCTTAACATCTTTTTGGTTCATTTATTTTTGGCCCCGGAAGGCCTAGCGGTTGCAATCATTGTTGGATTATTGACCGTCTATCTGGCATTTTTCGCCGAGCCTTATGCTTCAACAATTAAGCAGCTCTTTAAAAAGAAATAGTTCAGATGCGAAAAATTGGGATTAATAATGCGGGGGTTTTTCCCCTGCTGGCCCAATCTCGTTATCACCCGCAGCAAAAGTTTTGAAGCGGTCTGCCAGTGATTGGACCGTTTTTTCCAATTTTTCTATCATTAAATATTGGTCATGAACGGTTTTTTGTAATTCTTCAATCGCGATATCTTGAAAAGCAAATTTTGATTCCAATTGTACTAGTCTGTCGTCGGTCATTTTGATCCCTGGTTTGTTATAAAAGCATTTATGGGCTACGTTATTACGGATGTCACTGTCAGCAGGACAAATATTTTTACTTTTTATTTTTTTCTTGGCGGCGAGTGCGCAGGCTATGGAAGAAAATAAGCCTTTATGGGAATACGGCGCCGGAATTGGTTATGTTCGGTATGCTCATTATCCGGCCTCTGATCAATATTCGCAGCTAGCACTTCCCTTCCCTACCTTCCAATATCGCGGTGAAATTTTAAGGGCTGATGACCGTGACGGAGGGCGCGCTTATTTGCTTAAAAATGATAAATGGGCCTTGGAATTTTCCGGGGGCGGAAGTCTGCCAGTCGACTCTTCTAATAACACCGCTAGAAGGGATATGAACCCTTTGCCCTTGGTTCTAGATGCCGGCCCTCAGTTAGTTTATTCAGAAAATCGCACATGGGAATTTAAGATCTCGGCATTTCCATCGGTTTCCATTGACGGCACGTATTGGAAACAAAATGGTGGCGTCGCAAAAGCCCAAATCGGATATCGATGGGAAAAGGAAATGAATGATTGGGGAAGCCCAGTTTACTTAAGCGGCACTTTCCATCTGGGCGGAAAAACTGCTTCGCAAGAATATCACGAAACTTATTACGAAGTTTCGGAACGTTTTGCTACAACCACGCGCCCGGCTTATCATGCAAGAGCTGGATATTTGGAAACCGAATACTCCTATTTTCAAAGATTTACTTCGGGTAGATTTACTCTTTATTTATCTTTAGATTTTTCAGATTATTCAGGTTCAGCTAATCGCCTAAGCCCGTTGTATCGCGCTACTACCAGCCTGGCCTACGCCGTGGGACTTACCTATGTCCTCGGAGAATCGGAAAAGCGATCTGTTCCAGAGGAAAATACGAAAGGCGTCATAAATAAAGTCATTAAACGGGCCTCAGACCGTAATCAGGAACCTTAACTTGTGCACATAAATATTTATTGCCACAGATTTTAATTTACGACAGTCTTCGGACCTACAAGGGGGACTCGTGAAATCATTTATCCTAATTTTATTAACTGTTGCTGGTATTTCAGCATCTGCTCAACAAGTTGCTAACGTTCCGACTGACATGCATCCGTACACTTCAAACGGTTTTGAATTAACTGGTGCAGAGTACTGGGTATTTACGGCTGAAAAAGAATTCGCTTATCCTGATGACGTCCTTTGGGGATTTCTTGGCGAAAGAAAAAATGACGGAACTCCGGGACAGGCTCCAGAATTAACAAAAGTTTGTGCAGTAAAAGCATACAACAAACTAAATCAATTCTACGCTAACCCTCCAGCAGGGATGAGAAAGCTTATTGATTCAGGAAAAGTAACTAAACGTTTTTTCCTTTGGACAAATGATTATACAAAAGCTTCAGCGACCGAAGAAGTTCGACCAAATAATTTATGGCACTGGAACCGTGGACCAAAAGATTACTCTTTAGGTTACTGGAAATGGGAATCCACAGTTACTCGCGCTGGCGAGTGTTTAATTCCTGACGACACGCAAATTCAATCTCGCATTGAAGAAATCACTAAGATTTTAGGTCTTTAATATTTAGTTGTTTGAGAATTTACCGGCCAGAACTTGGCCGGTAAATTAATATTTCGGTCTCATGAGCTTCAGTACATTTTCAAATACTTCTAGCGATCAAAAAATCTATTTCGGATCTTTTATTCCCAACAGTGCTTTCGCTACTGCGGCCTTAGCTTTTG
>JAZKJI010000266.1:0-5094 GCA_040384405.1 Bdellovibrionota bacterium | reverse complement strand
AAGAAATGGACATCCCTGCTGACATGGTTGAACAAGCTAAAGAATACCGTCACAAATTGATTGGTAAACTTGCGGACGTTGATGATGTTGTTGGTGAAAAATTCCTTATGGAAGAAGAACCAACTCAAGCAGAGATTCGCGCAGCCATCCGTAAAGGTGTGATCGAGTTAAAACTTTGCCCGGTATTCTGCGGATCTGCTTTTAAAAATAAAGGCGTTCAATTGTTATTGGATGCGGTTACTTATTATTTGCCAACTCCGGCAGAGAAAAAAGAATTCGCATGGGATCTTTCTAAGAAAGATGAAAAAATCCAACTAGAGCCAGACAATACTAAGCCACTAGTAATGCTTGCGTTTAAACTTCAAGATACTCAATTCGGCCAGTTAACTTACATGAGAGTTTACCAAGGAAAGGTTTCCAAAGGTGATTTCATTAACAACATGACCAATAAGAAATCTTTGAAAGTTCCACGCCTAGTACGTATGCACTCGGATAAGATGGAAGATATCGATACATCTTATGCGGGCGACATCGTTGCCTTGTTCGGGGTTGATTGTGCTTCCGGGGATACTTTCTGTGATGATAAAATTGAAGCGTCCATGCAATCCATGCACGTACCTGATGCAGTTATCAGTTTGGCAATTGCTCCAAAGTCAAAAGACGGCGCGAACAATTTCTCTAAAGCCCTTCAGAAATTCCGTAAGGAAGATCCAACATTCCGCGTACACCGGGATGAAGAATCTGCCGAAACAATTATTTCCGGAATGGGAGAATTGCACTTAGAAATTTACGTAGAGCGTATGAAGCGTGAATTTAATTGTGAAGTTGTGGTCGGTGCTCCGCAAGTTGCTTACCGTGAAACAATCACGGCAGCTGCTGATTACGATTACACTCATAAAAAGCAAACGGGTGGATCGGGTCAATTCGCGAAAGTTGTCGGAGCAATCCGTCCACTTCCTCCGCAAGAAGATGGCGCCGTATTCATGTTTAAGAATGCCGTTGTCGGTGGTCGTATTCCTCGAGAATTTATCCCAGCGGTGGAAGAAGGATTCCGCGAGCAATGTACAAAAGGTCCATTGATCGGTTTCCCTATCGTGGGTGTGGAAGTTGAATTGAACGACGGTTCTTACCATGACGTCGATTCCTCTTACATGGCCTTCAAAATTGCTTCCATGGCGGCAATGCGGGAAGTTTATGCGAAAGCAAAACCAGCGGTTCTAGAGCCGATCATGAAGTTAGAGACAACTGTACCGGAAGAATACCAAGGGCCAGCGGTTGGACAGATCAACCAACGCCGTGGTGTTATCACCGGAACAACTTCTTTCGAAGGAAGCGTTGTGATCGAAGCCGAAGTTCCACTAACAGAGATGTTTGGTTACTCAACTGACCTACGTTCTGGAACTAAAGGTAAAGGTGAGTTCTCTATGGAATTCGCGAAGTACTCTCAAGCACCAAGAAATATCCAAGATGAATTAGCAAAGAAGTATCAGCAGAAGCGTGCTGATGAATTGGCTAAGAAATAGTTTTCGGTGGGCTGGCAGCTGTTGGCTGTCGGCTGGGCCTGGCCTGGGACTCTGGTTTCCGGGGCCATTTCCGAAAATGGCATCAGGGCCTTGAATCTAAAATTTGAATGTACCGGTGGGGCTTCTGGAAACAGAGGCCCCTTTTTTTGGTCGACGAAGTGTTCTTTTTATTGGCCAGTAGACGGTTCTTCCTCAGATGCAGTTCCGATTGCCGCAGGTACTGGGGAAACTGATGCATTCTTTAAGAAATCTAAACATGATTGGAAACTGCGGGCCACACTTCGACACGACTTTTGGGATTGAGCTTTAACCGCGTTCGAATACCCGCTAACTACTTGTAAGTGACGACCCAGGGATTTTTTTGCTTCAGATTGTCTTTGCTCTAATGTCCGCAGTTGGTCCACAAATTTTTTGTCGATCTCGCATGGTGAAAGACCTTTATCCATTTTTTGACATAATAGAGCAGCCGTTTTGTGTACGTTCTTATCTGTCGTAACTATCGAACGAGCAAAAACGGAATTTCCCAAAAGTAAAAACATTCCTAAAACTAAAAACTTCATAAACTCTCCAATGTAAAATCTAAGTATTACTTGGCAATTGGCCCAAATCAAATGAGCTAGACCTTTTGCTTAGCAAACTAATCTTACGTAGAGAGAGGCATCATGTGCTTCAGCCCATTACTGATGCATTGGAGCCAGCCGGAGTTTACGGAAACAGCAGATTACGAAAGCTGTATTAAGTTAATGAAGCTGTTCCGTACGGATATGGCGAAGTGGTAGAAATTCTTTGGAACAAGAAATAGCCTAAGCACATAAATTCTTTAGCTAATTTTAAATTTGACCGAACGCTTCATACTTTGTTTCATGACAGCTCTAATATGTTTGCTACAATGGCCAAAGCTTATGGATCCTGACCCTAGTTCGAACATTTTATTAGCGCACCTTGAATCAGCAACCCTAGAATTCTTTAATCAAAGTTCTATCGACCCGCTTTATTTTTTCATCCAAATGCGGGGATCAAGAAAACCATGACAACAATAATCTTTTTGGTTTTATTCGTCGCTGGTTTTTCGTTTTTATGTTCTCTGATGGAAGCAGTAATTTTATCAATTAACTCTGCCTACGTAGCCGTTGAAATTCAAAATCAAAGCCGTACCGGACATTTGCTTGAACATCTGATTGAAAAAATTGACCGTCCCCTTTCTGCAATTTTAACTCTTAATACCGTAACTAATACTATGGGATCGGCGTTGATTGCATACGTGGTTCAACAAAAATATGGCGAATTGGGCGTAACGATCATTTCCATTATCTTAACTATCGTTATTTTATTTATTTCAGAAATTTTACCGAAAGCAATTGGAGCCTCCCACTGGAAGGCACTTGCCCCGATTAGTGCCTATATTATTCAAGCGATGATTTTAATTACCTACCCAGCAGTATTATTAACTGAAAAATTTGGGAAGCTGATTGGCCGCAATGAAGATCCCGAGATGACCCGCGAAGAAATGATCATGACTGCGGAAATCGGGGCCGAAGAAGGTACGATCAAGAATAAGGAATCCGCCATCATTAAGAATTTGCTGATGTTGGATAAAATCTTCGTTTCCGACATCATGACTCCAAGATCAGTGTTCTTTGCATTGGATAAAGATTTAACGGTTGAAGAAGTAGCGATTAAATATAGACCAATCCGTTATTCCCGAATCCCGGTATATAATGAAACTCTGGATAATATCGTGGGTATTACTCACCGGTATAAAATTCTGGAAGCACTATCTCACGATCATCACAAAATGAAGATCAGTGAAATTGTAAATCCCATCGCTAGTCTTCCGGAAAGAACTTCTGTATCCGCTGCAATTGATTTCTTTATTCGCGAAAAAGAACATTTAGCCTTAGCTCTTGATGAATACGGAGTCGTCACAGGAATCGTAACCCTTGAAGATACGGTTGAAACTCTTTTGGGAGTAGAGATCGTGGACGAATTCGATAGCGTCGAGGACTTAAGAAAGTTCGCACTGGAACAATGGCAACTTCGAAAACAAAAAATCAGAAAAACGTAAAAGCCGTTTTTCTATACATCCCCTGCCCGTCGCTAAAAGTGGCAAAGCAAATCTCTTTGGCCGCAATAAGTTCAAAAACAGCTGCTTGCGCCAATATACTTCCATCAATGATTTCAATTTATCCGTGGAAGGGAAAGCTAGAAACCTCAAAGGAAGTTATTTTAATTTTAAAGACGGTTATCAATAAGCGACGAGAACTATCAGCACTCGTTCAAAAAAATCATCCCTACGAAGTTCCCTGCATCGCCGAAATCAAACTAAGCAACTTAAATGAAAGTTATTCGAAATGGATAGCGGGGAACTTGAAATAGAAAATCAAACACCTGAAATCGCAGTCCTTATCAATGAAACCGGCGGCAGTTTTAAAAAAACCGAAGATCTGACTTGGAACACAATTAAATCAAATTGCGAAAGTGACACTAAAAATATTTTATTATGGAGGGGACCTCCGGATGAAATGTCAAAAATTGCCACCCAACTGATCAAACAAAAAATAAAACGCCTGGTCATCGGCGGTGGCGACGGAACGATAAGCTCGGTAGCAAATAAAATCGCCGGAACCGATGTGGAATTGGGAATTCTACCATTAGGCACTTTAAATCACTTCGCCAAAGATAATGGAATTCCCCTGGTGATGGATCAAGCGATCAATTTAGCGATCAATGGAAATTCAAAAAAAGTAGACGTAGCAAAAGTAAACGACGAAGTGTTTTTAAATAATTCCTCAATCGGGCTATACCCCCGAATCACCAAAGTCAGAAATCACAAAATCGAAAAACTGGGGATGGGAAAATTATTTTCACTGATCCTCGCAGCTTGGCAAATAGTCAGCCGAATGCATTTATACAAAATATCCATCAACGTAGACGGAAAGATAGAAAACCGAAAAGCCAGTTTCGTATTCGTAGGAAACAACGAATACACATTCGCACTATGGGAATTAGGAAAACGAAAAAGCTTAACCCAAGGAAGTTTGAGTATTTATTTAGGGAATCAATCAACCCGCTGGGCATTATTTGCCCTGGCTCTGCGGGGACTTTTCAACAGACTGGATCAAGCCAAAGATTTTAAATCATACAAAGCAGAATCACTGACTTTGAACACAAAACATCGAAAACAATTACTCGTAAGCTTAGATGGAGAAGTAAAAAATCTGCAAACACCGCTTAACTATCAAATATATCCACAACATTTACGAGTCGTAGTCCCCGATTAAACCGGGCAAACAAACCCAAGTTTGTAGTGAAGTATTCGACATTAGCATTGGCATTGGCATTGGCATTGGCATTAGCATTAGCATTGGCATTAGCATTAGCATTTGTTTCAGTCTAGTTTTCGGTATTAGTTTTCAGTGCAGGATCACCATCAGTTTCAACTTCAACTTCGGCAACAAGATCGGGAACAATTTCAGGAATAAATTATTGTAAGTTCGGCGAAGCGTCCCCGTCCCCACTCCAAAAGCAAACGAAGTGGAGCGACCCAGTTTCGATGAAGCAGTCCGCGGTT
>JAZKJI010000265.1:0-5808 GCA_040384405.1 Bdellovibrionota bacterium | reverse complement strand
ATGATCCCCGTTTGGCCATTTTAGCTTTAAAAAATTTGGCGGAACGAATGGGAACTTTAAAACCTGAACTAAAACCAAAATTAAAAAAGAATTTAGAAAGCACAACGGAGTCTTATTCTGCAACCCACAAGGAATGCGAAAAATTACTTAAGAATTTGCGATCCCGAACGGCCGTTTCATCCCACGATGCCTTTGGCTATTTTGAAAACGCTTACAATATTACAATATTGGCACCCCACGGTTGGTCTACCGATACCGAGCCCCAACCCCAGAATGTAACGAAAATTAAAACCTGGTTAGAAACTAAAAAGGCCGGAGCTCTGTTTTTAGAGAACGGGGTCGACTCGCCGCTTGTTCAGAAACTTTCCAAGGAATCCGGCGTTAAAATAGGTGGAAATCTCTACGCAGATACTCTCACTGCTGCCGAGGGCCAAGCGCCTACCTATCGAAAAATGTTAGGATGGAATTGTAAAGCCGTCTCCGAAGCCCTGCGCTAGGCGATGCTGCCTTGGGTAATTACTCAAAAAATTATGTTTAATTCTTGCACGGGGACCCTGCCCGATTGATTATCAATTGCGAGGGACCGGGGATTCACCCTGGGTTTATACAAGAGGAGTATTCGTGCGATTAACATCAAGTCTTATCAGCAGATTTTTACTGATTACTTTGGGAATGGTGATTTCTTTTTCACAACCAGCAATAGCTGAGTCCAAAGCACCAACTAAATACGAACAAGTTTTAGCTTTCATGAAAGACCTTGTTGCGCAATATCCTCAGAACGCAAGTTTGTTCGAGCTTGGTGTGAACGATGCCGGCGAAAAGATTATGGGATTAAAAGTCGGCAGCGGTCCGGTTAAAACTCTTGTAGTTGGAACACACCACGGTAACGAATATGGCTCCACTGAAGTCACAAAGGGTTTTGCGGCCTCTGCAGTTGCTCGTCCATTGAAAGACCAAACTACTTACATAATTCCAGTATTAAATATTTGGGGCTACAACCGAGGAAGCCGTTACGAATGGGCTAACAATCGTAATAACGATCCAAATCGTGACTACCCTGGACCTTGCGGCAGTGACGGTCCTTACAATTTGAAATCAACAAAAGCATTAGCTGACTTCCTAGAGAAAGAGAAAATCATTTCTACTCTTACTCTTCATACAAATTACCCAGTTGTTGCTTACCCATGGGGCTTCTCTACGCAAGATCGCAAAACTGCTTACGAAGAACTTTTTATCAAACTTGCGGAAGCAGCAGTCATTGAAACACATTACCCAATCGGTAACTCAGCGGATACAATTTATCCGGCAAATGGTTGCTACGAAGATTATACTTTTTGGCAAAGTGGAATTTGGTCATTGCTGTTCGAATTGGGAACAACCCATTCACCAAGCGCTAGCCAAGTTGAAGATATGATACGAAAAAATGTTCCGGGAATGCGTTTAGCACTAGAGAGCATGCCAGCTGAACGTGCTGCTGATCACGCGTTTAAAGGTGAATGTGATGGACGAGCGTTATTTATGGATCGCCGGGACGAGTAAGCTTTTATATAGTTTAATTTAAACTTTTTGTTTTTGAAGCCAGTCTGTTTTTTCAGACTGGCTTTTCTTTTCTGTGGTCCGCCGCCGTAGCCGTTCGTCGCACCCGTTTCCGTTCGGTTTTTCGTTTGACGTTAATTTCTATTTTTTTGTTTCGGTTACGTAGGTTGTTAGGGGGTCAATTGAAAAGGGCTCGTACTTAAATGACTCTATTGTTCTTTGGGCCCCGAATTTGTAATATTCTAGGTACATTCTGTTAAAATCTGCTTCGGTTTTTGGAAAGTTTGCGGCTACTGTTACGTAGTGTTTTATTCCTGGGTTCATTGAATTTTTTCTTAGTTCTTTTGATCTATCACCTAGGAAAACCCAGCGACTTACTAGTTCCCGTTTTGTTCGATTAATCATTTCGTTTGTGTCGTAATGAAAAGCTGCTTTAAAGATGTCATTTTGCCAGCCTGGTAGTGGGCCGGAAAAGCTGTGAATCACTTCGCCCGCGACTTGTGAGATCATTTCTGCCGGATAATTGTCAGTAGCGCCGGTCATATAGAAGTTACCGTTCACACTTGCGGGTTGAAGTAACAATGGATCTGAAATACTTGCCCTTACCGCGTCGCCGATACTTGCGTTGTCAACAACCTCGACATCTTCTTCCATTGCACTGTCGGGAAACTGCATCGCAGGTTTAGATTTAAGTTTTAGTGCTCTTAAAACTTTTGCCGTTTCCGGATCTGTAAACAAAGTCAGGCGATATAATTTTCTTCCATCGCGAAATGGTAACGGAGGAGGCCTTTGATCATTACGAAGGGCTTCCTTGCGGGCTTTGATTAACTTTGCTTCCAGCTCGAACGGATCAAATAGCATGCGGGTGGCAAGAATGATTAATCGTTTACCTTTATTAATCGCAAACTTCTGATTGAAGGACGGAATCTCGTTTAAGTTAGGTAAAGCAAGAACCGTGGGCTCTACAAAGGGCGGGACTTGATCTTTTTTTATCCATTGTTTGTAACTTAATGCAAAGTTCGCATAGGAAGTTACAAACCGCTTATTCATTTTTACTTTCTTGGAAAATTCAAAAAATTCCTTTACGGATTCAGGATTGCTAAAATCAGCATCTGGTTTTGCATAAACCATGGCGGCGGCAAAAGAACCTCCGCAAACTCCCACGATTAAATCCGAATCCAAATTCTTATTTTTTAACTCTTGATACATACCGGTGAACATAGCCCAGTCAGCGCCACCCCCCGACAATACAAGGGCCCGTCCAAATTGCTTTGCTACCGAGGTAGAAACAGAAAATATAATGAGGGCAAATATTATTGCTCTTGAAATCATGGGTTACTCTTTTCGTCTGAAATTTCTGCGTTGATTTCGTTATTAACTTTTTTATATTCAGGAAGAAGGCCCGCATCGGGATCGCGGATACTGTGATGCTTTACTAGTATTTCGGTAAACATTAGTAACATTTTAATCGATGGAGATATCCCTTCGCTTAATGAGTCTTTAAAATTTCCTGATGGAATAACGGTTTGAATATTTGAAAGCCCAGATACTTTATTTTTCTGAACAGAGCGCATAGCTACCGTGTAGGGAATACCGTTGGTTAAACCGCTGACTTCAAAATACCTTTTCTTCGAGTTATTAATCACCGAAGATTTCCACTCTGTTTCTTTGTCGGCTCTCCATAGTACCTCGTATTGCTCGGCCTTTGCACCTTCCGGAATTTCCCAAGTTAATATGAATCCACCATCTGACTTCGCTACGGATAGATTTCTTGGAGCCACTACCGCCGCGGAACCTGACTTCATTGTCATCGCAGAATACTTTGTGGCCATTTCACGATTGCGAATTTCATTTTGGATCGAGTATCCGGTTTGAAGTTTTCCATCTGCACCACTTTTGAAAGTCATTGAAGGATAGGCATAATTTAAGGCCGCTTGTATTAGTTCTTTCGGTGGCTCATCCCCAATATAGGGCATTAACATTAAATCGTATTCTACTTGGATGCCGGCATAGCTTGGCGCATTTGGCTTTATGTAAGCTGCGCCCATATTTGCCAGTATAGTTCCAAGCTTTTCCCCGCCGACATGGGAATAATCCATTTGCTTGCCGAAATAAGTGCCGAATGGATTTAATGCGACATTTTTTGATCCATTTTGATTTCGAACACGCAATGGAATGGCGCCGAAAGAACTTCTCTTCGTTGTGTTAAAGGCAACGATTAAACCTTTTTCGCCGTTACTCACGGCCACCCAACCCGGCGTTAAATGATTATTTAAGGTATCGAAATTAGAATTCTTCGGATTGAACTTTTCGTAGTTAATCTCGTAGCTGGAAACTAAGCCTTCGTAATTCATTTTCCAAACTTTTAATAGCCCGTTATTTTTAAGCGAAGGTTTTAATTGGCTAATCGCAATTTCTTGCCAGCGCCAATCGACATGTCGAAGAAAACGTCGATCTGCGGTATCAGGAACTCCCTCTTCCAATGTGTACGGGATTTCGGCTTTGATATCGACAAACAGGTAGGGATATTTCTGATGTGTCCAAAAACGATAGTCAATGGGCATTGAATAGTGATTTTTAATTCCCTTAAAAGAAATTTGGGTTTTCAAGTTCACTTGCGAAATTTGGGGAGCCGTCCGGCAAGTAACCGCATTGATACCGTAAGCCGAAGGAATCAATGTGGATGTTTTTTTATTTCGCTTTTGACCTTCGTCTACCCGTATATTTTCTTTGAATCCGATGAAGGGTGAAAGAAAATTAGAATCACCAAACAATTCACCTTTATAAGTTAGGCTTCTGATTCCAGATTCAGAGGAGAATTCCACCCTTAAATCTTGCCCTATTAACTCCTGCGATTCCGTTTCTACGCAAGGATTGGAAACGGCATAAGCATCCGAATCCGCCATGACGATACTAGATGAAGTGCTTAAAGAAGAAGTATATGTTTCGATAACATCGGAATAATTATCCAGTGGCCTTCGGATAAATTCGGAGTTGGTAGGAACTCCTAAATCGTTTTTGTCGACAATGGAAACCGTGCGCTCTAATCCCATTGCTACCGGGGTTGTTTGTCCATAACGAGGATAGGGCTCAATGTGAATCGCCGCAGATCTTGGTTGGCCAAAATATTTCCGATTGGCCCAGTTAAGCATTTCACCAAGGCGCTCTTCATAGGAGTCACCTGCATATCGTTGTAATCGTAAGTACCGCTGATAATTCACTACCGGCGTCGACATTCCGAAGTGGGTCGTGCTTAATGCTAACACCCGGTTTTTAAAACCCGCATCGTTCCATGAATCCCTTTTTTCATAATTGGAATCTTTAAATCCTAAAAATCTTTCCATCATTCGCGAATTTTCAATTTTTGGCCAATAACTTTGGGCAATTTCTTTTTCCGCCCATGAAGCCATCCCATCAAAGGCACCGTCCGCTAAATCTTGCGTAACCGTGATTGTTTTCTTTGGCTGCTCGATTTTCAAATATTCAGTTGGAGTTGTGAAATCGGCCCAAGAATATTTATTTACGACATCAATGAACTCTTGCAATCCCGTTGTGTTCGGAACCGTTTTATTTAAAGCCGTATTTTTAACCAAGGGTTCCCAGGAAACCGCATCTGCGTCCATATTCATGTGGATCACGACATTTCGTGTGATTTCGCCATTCAGTTGTTTTTTACGCAAATCGGTCATCAACTTTTCCAGCGAAATAAAATTCACCAGATCAACAGGTGAAATTGCCGGAAGTAATACGATCGGCTTGTCTGCAGGATGGCTTTTAAACCAAATAGGATTAAATCTATCTTCCCAAGTCATCGCAGGAACGAAGTTAGAAAACGCATTAAAAGAATAAGTTGCATACTGAAGAATCAAACCCTTCATTCCAGCTTCATGGAGCCAGTTCACTTGGCCACTGCCAAAGAACATTTCCTGAGGACGGTAAAACGCACCAACGTTTTTAAACATTTGGTTTAAACCCAATCCCAATGGATTTCTTTGCGTCCATTCGATAGATTTTAGAAATTCTTTTTTAGTAGCCGCTGAATTAGCTCCGTTGTTGTAAGGACCAATGACAAATTCATCTTTAGGATCGCGAGATTTCCAAAGCGTTAGCAAATCCGGAAAATGCTTAGGAACAAACTCCCCTAGCGTCCAATTATTAGCAGCAAAATCCCAATAAGCCTTAGCCTTCAAATTAGCCTTGTTAGCCCGATTAAGTTTTTCAATAGAAGATTTAATAATACGATAATCAAATCCAAACCCAGCATCATCCGGA
>JAZKJI010000264.1:551-2563 GCA_040384405.1 Bdellovibrionota bacterium | reverse complement strand
TCGGATTTGAATATCTGTAACTCCACCACCGCGCTTAACTAATCCGAATGCGACTTCGCGATTTGCTAATTCGATCAAAGTTTTTTTCTGTTTATTAATTTCGGCTTCAAATTTTTTAAAGTCTGAAACTTTTGCTAACTGAATTTGACCAATGATTTCGGTGCCAACGATTTCGGTCGTGATACTGCCATGTTCGCGAACCCAGCGTGCAGTTTTACTTGCCGCTGCAACTATTGAAGTTTCCTCGACGGCCATCGGAATTACTACGTCGCGACCATCGATATTAAAATTTGTCGCAACACCTAATGGGATTTGAAAATAACCGATAACGTTTTCGATGAACTTTTCACCCAAGGTCATATCCTTTAAACCACCCGCTTCTAAAAATCGGCGATCGTCTTCGGAAATGATTCCTTCCTGGGTTAAGGTTTCCAGTCTTTGCTTGAAGTTGAGTTTTGAGAAGCCTTTAAAAATGTGTTCCATGCCCATGGCTGTCTTCTCCTCAACTCTTCCGGGGTTTTACAACCAGTAATGAAAAGCGCTATCTGAAGCTCTTTCTTTACCCTCTGGAAAAGTCGTTTAAGATTTGTATCACTTTCTTCCGGCGCCGCCAAGCAAGCAGCTAACCAAGGTTGGGCAATTCCAATAAATTGAGCCCCAAGGGCTATAAATTTTGCGACATCAAGGCCAGAACGAACACCTCCGGAAGCCCAGATCTCATAATCCAGATTTCGCGAGGATTTTATGCTGTTAGCCTCAAGTAAACACTCTAAGGTGGACAGGCCCCAATTTTTGAAAGTTTCACCTACATCATGGCCCAAACTTTCTGAATCATGGCGGTAAGTTTCGATCCGGCCCCAATGGGTTCCGCCCTTACCATTTACATCCACGGCAGCAAGCCCGATACCCCGTAATTTTTCCAAGGTTGGAGCAGCAATTCCGCAACCCACTTCTTTCAGAACAACGGGGATTTCTAAAATCTTAACGGCTTTTTCTAAAGCTTTAAGGCCACCCCGAAATTGCGGAGTACCTTCTTTTTGAAGTGCTTCTTGAAGCGCATTTAAATGAATAAAAAATACTTCCGCCTGCAAATGGTCGCGAAGTTTTAAGAGTTCGTTATCCGTTGAAGTTATAAGTTGGGTGATTCCGACATTTCCGGCCCATCGAACTTTGGGAAATTCTTGGCGTAATTGTTTCCACTCGGCCGCAGCCGTCGGATCAAAAAGTTCTTTTCGTTGTGAGCCTACGCCCATCAAAATTTGTTCATCATGACTCAATTTCGAAAGTGCACGATTAATAGAAAGTGAGCCTTGATGACCTGCCGTCATCGAGCCAATGTAAAACGGTGCTGAATATTTTAAGCCATGAAAAGTCGAGTCCAGGGTCACTTCTGAAAAGTTAATTTCCGGAAGAGCTTCTGGAATTAGTTGCAAAAAATCGAGATAGTTTTGATCAGAAGTTTGAGTGCGGGGATCCATCGAAAGTTGGATGTGATCGGCTTTGCGTTGCTCGAAAGTTTGAGCAGCTTCAGAGGAAGAATTTTGCGCACTTCCGGAGGAATTTTTAGTTGCGGATTCGGAAGAAGAAAATTTAGAGGGCGGTTCGGTTTTTCGGTTTTCCGGCATACCAACCACCCTCTTCAATACTTAAAGTATTACTTCATAGCGT
Source organism: Bdellovibrionota bacterium (assembly GCA_040384405.1). Taxonomy (GTDB): domain Bacteria; phylum Bdellovibrionota; class Bdellovibrionia; order Bdellovibrionales; family Bdellovibrionaceae; genus JAZKJI01. Next base: position 895 of record JAZKJI010000264.1, on the reverse strand, counting down.
GAGTACAAAGTTGAGAGAATGCAGCGAAATCACGTGCAGCCATCTCAGCTAAGTTCTTACGATCGATAGTGATGCCAGCTTTATTTAAGCCACCAATTAATCGAGAGTAAGTAGTTCCTGCCATACGAGCGGCAGCATTGATCCGTTGATTCCAAAGAGCACGAAATTGACGCTTACGCATCTTACGGCCTTTGTACATATACACCATTGCACGATCGTCTTTTTCACGAGCGTGGATGTAACAACGAGAGTTCGCCGATATACGGCCTTTTGCTCTTTTAAGAACTTTTTTATGTCGAGCGCGATTTGTTTTTCCTGATTTTACACGAGCCATATTTGCCTAC
>JAZKJI010000264.1:0-541 GCA_040384405.1 Bdellovibrionota bacterium | reverse complement strand
AAAACACTAAAGTGCGACGGGTTTGGTACATATTTGCATCATCAACATAGCCACCTTTGCCTAGTTGACGCTTAACTTTTGAACTCATGTGAGAATTCAAATGGCGCATCTTTGTACTTTTACGTTTAACTTTGCCGCTGCTTAAGAGCTTAAGGCGTTTCTTGGCACCCGAATGGGTTTTCTGTTTCATATAATACTTTCTCCAGAAAGGCGGAACTACCGAAGTCCGGCGGAGCCGTAAGGCCCTAATTCACTTTTCTACCCTTAATAGGCAGCCTTAACCAGTGCTTGAACAGAGTCGTCCAAATTATTTGTTCCTCCCTTCGATGGCAAGTAGTTTCTGCAGCCCGTCTGTCTTTTCCGAGGGAGAGGGGGGCGAGCTTTTGGGCGGCGGAGGGGCCGGCCATCCATGGCCTTCAGGCCTAGAGTACGCCTTCCAGGCGGGCCTGAGCCACCTCCCCCGCCCAAAAGCTCGCCCCCCTCTCCCTCGGAAAAGCCATATACGGACCATTGCTTCTTCGGGTGGCCAATCGAAGGGAGG
>JAZKJI010000263.1:0-3209 GCA_040384405.1 Bdellovibrionota bacterium | reverse complement strand
CAGCTGAAATCGTGAGCCGCTCGGAAATCATCGCGGCAAGGGTAAAGCGGGGGGATTTAAAAATTGTTTCTTCGCTCTATGAATTGGACAGTGGAAAAGTTGAGTGGAGCGATGAGGCGCAGTAATCATTTAGGCGAAATTTTTGAATTACAAAGATACACGCTAAATAAGTAGAAATCTTACCGAACAAAACGAAAAAGGGACCAGCGAGGTCCCTTTTTTTAATTCTGAAGTAAACTTTTAATTATCTTTTTAATTCGCCGCGAATTTTCATGTAGATATCATAGAAACGATAAGATGGAAGCTCCTGCGTTTCTGATTTGTGATCTGGTCGTAAATTCAAATTTCCAGTTTTTAGCAATAACGCTTTAACATTCGGATTCTGATCAACTTTAGCACGACTGACGGCTTCGATAATTTCGTAATGTCGTTTTTGCCCAGCGGCTTTATATTCCATACGTTCGTTTTCAAAAGTAACCCAAGCAATTCCCATTTTTTTCATGTTTGCATTGGCAAGGTCGCCGGCTTTTTTAGCTTCTTCTGCCGTTAACTGTGCGACTTGGGCACGAGTATAATTCCAAGTGAGAGAAGTATCTAAGGCACGAGGGTCTTGCGGTCCTTCTGGGTATTTCAGAGATTGCCAAAAGCCTTCAAGGCTCGCGTATTTAACTCCGCGGAAAAGAATCGGAGTTGCACCATAGTTAGAAAATATACCAAGCTCTGTGCGTTTCGATAGGATTACGTCACCAGCTTCACAGGAAGCATCTTGCGGCAATACTTCCCATGCTTTTGCCTCTGAAGCGGGAACTGGTTTCCACCAGGCTGCGGGGTAAAGGCAGGTCGCCGAGAACGCATTCGCTGAAGTCGTCGCTAATAATGCAAATATAAATAATTTCATAACCGAACCCCCAAAAAGAAAAAGCCCAGATCACGTTTAATCTGGGCTTTCTAAAGGAGCAAATGTTTTCTTCGTTAGGGAAGGGGGATTTTATCCACCCCATCCTAATGTCTTTAATAGATTAGGAAGGTGCTCTGTCAGAGCAGATTGGACGTGTCTATTTGTAAATATCGGCGTTCCGAGAACGCTTGCTCCAACCGCGATAGTTGCGAAAGAAACCGGGCGGCCATCAACGATTGTTAACTCACCTAACTGATTTCCAACTTTTTCAGCGTCTTCCATTTCTTTGATACGGCCCGCAACTTTTCCCTCGTCAGCATAACCTGCTAACTCAGTTTTTTGCGCATACAAGTGTTTCTTGGCTTCAACCCAAGCACCTTCCGTGTGAGTCAACCGGTACATGTAAACCAAGAACTCATTCGTCACTACCGGAGAATCAGTCTTAGAGAACTCATGCATATTTTCGACTGTCGCTTCGGCCTTTACAATATCAATCTGTTTTTGATGGATGTCGCGTGGAGGTCCAATAAGTTCCGTATCAGTATTTTGGCGAACGATTTCTTTTTTACCAAGTGCAGTATTCTTAACTTCAACTAACTGAACGTTACGAACAAGGATATCGCGAAGCTTATTGTAAGTGATTACAGTGCGAACGACCCATTTGCTGTCAGTTCTGTCATAAGTTCCGGATTTATCAAAAATCTTTTTAACTTTGTCAGAAACTGCACCAGTTGAATCAAGTACTTCATTAACGTCATTTAAATAACGCTCTCGCATTGTTGCGCTTTCATTATATTGAAACCAGAACTGTAGAAATTTTCTGACCGGAGAGTTTGGTGGGAACTTTGAAACGATTCCTGCGAAAAATAATCGTACGGTTCGGTCAGCAGCAGCAGTTTTTAATAATACTAAGCCTTGAACGTTACGACGATGTTTAAGATACGTTTCCATGTTACGGCTATGTAGATTGAAGAACGATTGCATGCTTCTAAGGCCAAACAAGTTAACCGGGATTCCAGAATTAGGTAATCCATTAGCCATCTTTTGTAATTGAAGGCCATCACGAAGTTCCTTTGCAGTTTCGACAATATTTTCTTTTTCTTCTACTTCTTTTGTAAAGTTACGTAGAATTTTTTTAGCCGCAAGTTTTTGTGCCGGAGTGGAGTTGGCAGATGGATCCATAATTACGATAGCATCTAAATATTCGCGGATCCTTTTATACTCATAAAAATTTTCTGCATAATATTTGAAATAGTTTTCGTTTTGCTTTTCCATTTTAGCAACTTCTTCAGGAGTTGACCGTCCATCAGCAAGTTTTCCTAAATTCGTCATCAACTTAAAATAAGTCCATTCCATTTTACGGAAAATGGCGCGGTAATCATTAAAGCTCTGAGGTAAATAGCCGTTTCTCAAGCGATCTTGAAGAATCTGCTCTTTGTTTAATCTCTTATATTGAAGTGAATCTAAACTGTCGCCACTAAGTCTGCGAAGTAAGTCTAACTGGTTACCTAATTTTAATTGGTTTTCAATCGTACGATGGTATTCAACTGCAACGTCGATATCACTTCGTTCTAAATTACTTAACTCTTGTTGGATTTGCTCAACATCAGGTCGAAGTAAATCTTGGTTAATTTCAGTGTTTTGTCTGTTTCGACGAGATCGACTTGACTGTCCACCGTTAAGCTCATCGCCACCATTCTGAATCTCCCCGTTGAAGGTAGAACCAGTATTGGTAGAAGAAGAACCTTTTTTAGGCTTCAAAGCATTGTTACAAGTTTTCCCAGCTCCAAAAGAAGCAGAAGAAAAAACCAACAAAACAACCAGACTATATAAAGACAACGACGACATAGTAAACCTCGTACCCATGAACAAAGCAAACCAGCGTCCAAAAAACCAAAAGTAAATTCAACAACTTACCACCCCGGTGCCACCCAAAAACCCGTGATTGCCAAAAATAGTTAAACACCAACAACTTTATAAAACAGCAACCGAGACTGTCTCAAATCGAGATAAACCCCATTTCAAACAAAAATTAGTGGAGGAACTGAAACCGCTACTATGACCGGAAAACGGGAAGGGGAGTTTGCGGTCAAAGCATTAGCATTGCCATTAGCATTAGATTCAGTTCCGTTTCCAAAATAGGTTTTCCGATGAGTGACCGGTACCCAGTAAGGCGAGCCTGCATCAAAGCCCAAAAACAAAAAGCTAACAAAGGCCCCCAAAGAAAGATCCGACAGCCCCAAAGAAAAAACGAATTTCCAAGCACCACCCCCAAAACATCAAAGAAAAAGTCCATCGGACAAGGTTTTTT
>JAZKJI010000262.1:0-13897 GCA_040384405.1 Bdellovibrionota bacterium | reverse complement strand
GGCTTCTAGGATTGACAGTATTCGTTGTCAACTTTGAACCTTAACTAAACTTCAAGATGGTCGTGTATGATACCAGGCTTTAATTCAGACGTAGAATATCGTGGATTTAAATACCACATCCAGTCAGAAGATTGGGGCTTTGACCGGCCCTATTTGGTGACCCAAATATTTTCTCGTGGAGCAGTTATACGTACATTTAAAACTCCCTATGATCCTACCTGGACACCCGGTTCCCTAGGCCTTCAGCAAGCTATTTCATGGAGCTTAAAACAACAGCATGAAATGATGGTTCGAGAAATCAGTTCTGGCATTATTTCCCTAGCTTAAGACCCAGTCCCTGCTTTGACATAAGACTAGATTCCCTTTCATTCAGCCGTTTCATTTTATGAGAACCTTTTAAGCGTCTAAAATAATTAGATGATTCAGTTAAAACACGTCTACAAAACGTATGCTCAAGGTACTCACGCGCTAAAGAACGTGAGTTTCGAAATCGAGCGCGGGGAATTTATTTTTTTATCGGGTCCGAGTGGCGCAGGAAAGACCACTTTATTTAAATTATTAACTACCTACGACATGCCATCTTCCGGGCACATCAACGTGAATGGATATAATTTTTCAGGCATCACGCTTAACCAAGTTGCAGAGTTCCGCCGTAAGATGGGAATTGTGTTTCAAGATTTCAAATTACTCAAAGACAGAAATCTTTTAGAAAATATCGCGCTTCCGTTAAGAGTCAGAAAAGAAAAAGAAAATTATATTAAAATGAAAGTTGAAGAAATTCTTGAACGAGTAGGCCTGGCCGGAAAAGCAGACTACCTTCCAGACATGCTTTCAGGCGGTGAACAGCAACGAGTAGCCCTTGCAAGGGCAGTAATCAATAATCCGATGATCTTAATTGCCGATGAACCAACGGGAAACTTAGATACCGAAACAACAGATGTAATTTTTGATTTGATCGAAAGCTTAAGTACAAAGGGTACGACCGTTATCGTCGCGACCCACGATAAACGCGTGATTGCCGAAAGAAATAAAAGAGTCATCTTGTTAAAAGATGGCGAGGTAACGGCGTGAATCAAAAACAAAAGTATTTCATTCATATTTTAGCGTCCGCTTTCATTACATTTATCATGTGTTTTTTCATGAGTTCGTGGTCAGTTATTTCAGGATTTCAGGCGTTTTTTGAATCCGGCCAAAATGTAGAGTTAACCGCATTTGTTTACGAAGGTGTTCCGGAAGAAAAAATACAAAACTTCATTAATACTTATCGTAAGCATCCCGAAGTAATAGCGATCTCAAGACAAACAGCGGAAGAATCCTTCAAAGCATTAAAAGCCGAACTTAAAATCTTCGACTTTCAAATGAAGGGTGTCGATATGGAGCAAGTTTTACCGCAAATTATCACTTTAAAGCTAAGACACTTAGATACTCGATTAATTAACGAGCTGAAACTTAATCGAATCGTAGACGAGTTACTAGACGGCCGTCATTGGTTACAAAAAAACGAAAGCATCATTCAAGTTTTAAAGGGTGCGAGCATCTTGATGGCAATTCTTTGTTTGTCGTCATTAGTACTTTCCTTAACATTGCTGATTAAAACCCAAGTTCAAATTGAAAAAGATGAAATTAGCTTACGAGCAATGCACGGCGAAAGCCTTTGGTCGTTAAAGAAAAGTTACGTCATTAAAAGTCTTGGAATCACGTTATTTGGAACGTGTATGGGAATCATTTTATCCTCGACCGCAGCTTCAATCTTGCAAACAAAAGTACTCACCCAATTTCAGATTCAAAACTTAGCCGAACAAATTAAACCCCTTGGGCCAGAACAAGCATTTCCGTTTATTGCGGTTTGTTTGTTAGTGGGCGGAATTGTGGGATATATGCAAACCGCCCGGTTCGAGAAAGATTTTTACCTGCAAAGATGAGATTAATCTTATTGATCATGCTTTTAGCTGCGAAAGCTTTCGCAGCTACCTACGATGGAACTGTCGATGAAAAAGAAATTCTTCGATTAGCGCGCCATCGTGCCGTGATTCAGGAACAAAAATTTCGCCTTCAAGAAGACTTAGCTAAAAAAAACCAAGAGTTAGAGAAAATGAAAATTTTAATTTCAGGCGACCGTAAGGACGTGTTCCAAGCCCTGGGTTTTTTAAAATATGTAAAAAGCCACGCTAATCACATGATTTTCCAAGGTATCGAGTATTCATCCAGCCTTGATCGCCGGCAAAGGCTGCTTGAAGAGATAACGGGACACCAACTGCAGTTGATTGAACAAAAAGTAAAAGCGTTAAAGCAGATCGAATTAACGCAGAAACTAGTTTTACAAAGATTGGAACAAATCTCTGCACGTGATCTCAGACTAGCTGAATTGGAATCTCAAATTACAGAAACTTACCGTAAGCGTGATAAATTCCTAAGTAAAACAGGAACAATGCCGTCTTTACGTGGAAAATTGGATTGGCCGTTAGAATTTCGCGATAAAAAGAAATTTGGTATCAACACGGCCTCAAATTCTCATCTCGTCTACAGAACAAACGGAGTCTATCTATCAGCCAATACCGGGCAACCCGTTAAAGTGGTAAATTCTGGCGAGGTGGCATTTACTGGACTTCTGGACGGGTTTGGTCCGACAGTGATTGTCGATCATGGAGATCATTTCTACAGTGTATATAGTGGTCTTAAAGATTTAGTTGTCCAAACCGGTGACAAAGTTATCCCCCGGCAGAAAATCGGAAGTTCTGCTTTGGTAAAGAATTTCGAATTACCTGGGATTTATTTTGAACTTCGGCACTATCGCGACGCTATCGACCCCGAGCCTTGGATGAAAGGAATTATCCGATGAAGAAAAAAGTAGCACCATATAGTTTAGCAGCTGGCTTATTAGCCTTATTATTCTTTATGAGTGCATTTGGATTTCAAATCAGAGCTTTCGCGGAAGAAAGATATTCTGAACTTCAAAATTTTGCCAAAGTACTAAATATCATCCAACAGTATTACGTTGAACCCGTGGATACGAAAAAATTAGTTTACGGAGCAATCAAAGGAATGCTTCGCGAATTAGATCCTCATACTAATTTCATGCAGCCAGAAATATTTAAAGATTTCGAATCTGAAACAACCGGAGAATTCGGTGGACTTGGTATTGAGATATCAGTAACAAATGGAATTCTTACTATTATTTCTCCGATCGAAGATACTCCGGCATGGCACGCAGGGATTAAAGCTGGTGATAAAGTCGTCGCCGTTGATGGAAAAAGCACAAAGGGTTTAAGCCTGGTAGAGGCCTCACAGCTGATGAAGGGTAAAAAAGGAACCAAAGTAATCCTTCAAGTTGTCAGAGAGGGCGAAGAAAATCCAAAAGATATTACAATCGTTCGTGGAAACGTAAAGATCAAATCAGTTAAGTATACAGACCTTGAAGATGGATACGCATATATAAGAGTAACCAGCTTTATCGAAAGCACTTCAGATGATCTAAAGAAGACATTAGAAGAGCACATAAAGAAAAATAAAAAAATCGAAGGTGTACTAATTGATTTAAGAAGAAATCCGGGCGGTCTATTAGACCAAGCTATTAAGGTAAGTGATATGTTCCTTAAAGAAGGAACTATTGTCAGCACCATCGGCAGAAATGCAAAAGACAAAGAAGTGGCAGTAGCAACCAGAAAAGGAACCTATACTGGATTTCCACTAGTTATATTAGTTAACGAATACTCAGCAAGTGCCAGCGAGATCGTTTCCGGTGCCCTTCAAGATAATAAGCGTGCACTAATAGTAGGCGAGCGCACTTTCGGTAAGGGTTCTGTTCAATCAATCGTTAAGCTGGCTGATGGCAGTGGTTTAAAGATCACGGTTGCGCGTTACTATACACCAAGTGGAATCTCGATTCAGGCAGAAGGAATAACTCCTGATATTGAAATTGAAGAAGTAGATATAGAGCAGTTCTCTAAGGCCTTAGCGAAACCAGTTAATAATCGCGAAAGAGACATCATTGGACACTTAAAAGGTGACCGCGAAGATAAGAGTACAAAAAAAGAAGGCGGAGCTTACGCTTGGTGGAAAGAAGTCGGCTCTAAGAAAGACAATGATTTGTCACCTAAAGACAAATTATTGAAAGGCGACTACCAAGCTTACCAGGCTTTCGGCTATCTCCGAGCATGGAATACGCTGAAAGTTATAAAACAATAATCTAGTTACCCCTGGACATAGTTACTGAATGAGATTTTCTTGATGAAGGTCGTGTTATCACGACCTTCAAATGGGAAATTTTGTGAAAATCTGTCCTGAAGTCTCGTTACGTTTGGTCCATTGGTCCCGAAGAGTAGCTTACACAGACTGACACGAAGTACAGTCTTAATACTAAAGCCAAGGAGGCCTAATGATACTAAACGGGGGATAAAATGGGAATGAGAGTAACGACTAACGTCGCAGCAGTGAACGCACAAAGACAATTAGTAGGGTCACAAAGAAACATCGAAAAGAGCATGGCTCAGCTTTCAAGCGGAAGCCGAATCAACAAAGCTGCAGACGATGCAGCAGGATTAGCGATCAGTGAAAATCTGAAAGCACAAATCCGATCAACTCGTCAGGCATCAAGAAATGCTAATGACGGAATCTCTTTAATCCAAACTGCAGAAGGTGGATTAAACGAAATCTCAAACATCGTAGTACGCCTAAGAGAACTTGGTATCCAAGCTGCCTCTGATACTGTTGGCGAAAACGAACGCGGATTCTTGAACAAAGAAGTTCAGCAACTTAAACAAGAGATCGATCGTATTTCAAGTGTTACAACTTGGGGTAAAACGAAACTTCTTGATGGTTCTGCGGAACAATTTGATTTTCAAGTTGGAACTTTCCAAAATCCAGATGAAAACCGAATCACATTCAATGCTAGCGAGAACAATGCTTCTCTGGGTGCAATGAGTTTGGAAGGTCTTGATTATACGACAAAAGAAGGAGCTCAAGACGCTTTGAGTTCTATTGATGATGCACAAGTAAACATTAGTTCAATGCGATCTAATTTAGGAGCTTTCCAGAATCGGTTAGTTTCTACAGTAGATAACTTAGGAGTAATGGAAGAAAACATGGCCGCAGCGAATAGCCGCATCCGTGACACAGACGTAGCAATGGCTTCAAGCGAGATGACTAGAAATAACATCTTACTTCAAGCAGGTACGTCGACATTGGCCCAAGCCAATCAGGTTAACAGTCTTGCCCTTAAACTAATCGGTTAGTATTCGATTAGATCCATCCGTTTATGGCCCCTTCCCGGGGGCCATTTTTTAACGATGGAATAAATTAAGGATTTTTCCGGGAAAGTATATTGATAAAGAAAAGTAATATAAGAAAAAGTTAAGCGTTTTCTTCCGGTAATGCAGATGCAGGAACTTCCTGAATTTTTGCTTTATCCGTTAGAAATTTTACAACTTTTTCTTCAGTGATGATGTAAGTCAGTCGGCTTGTTTGCTCGGGCTTAGAGTAAAACTCTTTAATCCGTTGCGGTTCAATTCCGGTTTGCTGGGCATACTCTGCAAATTTCTTCTCTAAATCTTCGTCTTTACAAAGTAGATCTAATTTTTCTGCCAATGCAGTTACTAGGAAACTAGACTGAATCATATCTGATGCAGTTTTCGTAAAATCATCATTCCAACGATTTACGTATTCAGCGAAATCATTTTCGCCCATTCCCTGTTCTTTCATTCTTTTCTTAAAGTCTTCAACTAATGCCGCTTTTTGATCACGTAAAAGTGAAGCTGGGACATCAACTGGATTTTCTTCAACCAATTTTTTTAACAGACGATTTTTAAAAGCATCATCGATTCGTTTATGGTCAGTAGCTTGCAAATCTTTACGGATACTGTCTTTAAGACCATCGACATCCGTCGGACCACCTAAAGACTCTAGAAGTTCAGGAGTTAGTTCAGGTAATACTTTTTTCTTCAATCCCACAAGTTCAACGTCGAACTCGACAGGTTTTCCAGCCAATTCAGGAACGTGGTAAGCTTCAGGAAATCTTAGAGCTACGCGTTTTTTCCCACCAATTTTCATTCCCACGATTGCTTCTTCAAAGCCTTGGATAAAAGAATTTGTTCCAAGTTCCAGATTATAATTTTCGCCAGTTCCATTTTCCAAAGGTGCACCATCAACAAAACCTTTAAAGTTTACAACGGAAGTATCACCATTTTGGGCGGCCCGATCTTCAAGAACATCAGCTAATGATGCACGGGAAGCGCGAATATTTTCTAAAACTTGATCAACTTTCTTTTCGTCGAACTCGTATGCCTCTTTTTGGACAGCTAGACCTTCATATTTTTTTAGCTTAATTTCCGGGCGAACATCAAAAGATGCCGAGAATGCGAATTCTTTTGATTCAGCCGGATCTTCAAATTCGAATTCTGGGTTAGAGATGGGTTGAAGTTTAGTTTCCATCAACGCTTTAGGGTAAAAACTCTGAATAAGATCGTTAACTACGTCTTGCTTGATTTGATCGCCATACATACTGCGAAGAGTAGGCACCGGAGCCTTACCTTTTCGGAAACCTTTAACCGAAACATGTTTTTGCAAAGTTTCGAACGCCTTTTCAAACGTTTGTTTCACCACTTCAGGTGGTACAGAGACATTTAATTTTCGCTCAAGGGTAGAAACGTTTTCTACAGACGTTTTCATAGGTTAGTCCTCCAGGTATGAATCGACGGATAGTAGGGAATGAAACGCACCTTGGCAAGGAGTTGAAACATTGCATAATGCCCACTGGCGACAGGAGGGCCACACTATGCCCTATGAAAGCGCCCCATTTACATTTTGTGACCGGAAAAGGTGGAGTCGGGAAATCCACGTTTTCCTTAGCTTTGGCGGAAAAGTTGGCGGCGGAAGGCAAAAAAACTTTGCTCGTGGACCTAGCCGACAGCGAACTATTTAAGTGCGTTTTTGATTTAAAAAAAATGACCTATGAACCGCAAAAAGTGCGAAATAACCTGTTTTTAAGCTACTGGAGCGGTTCTGACTGTCTTCGAGAGTACATTAAATACTTTATAAAAATTGAAGCCCTGACCGCACTTTTTTTCGAAAATCCGGTGACTCGTGCCTTAGTAAATACCGCTCCGGCATTAAAAGAGTTAGCAATTTTAGGAAAAGCTACCAGTGCACACCGCGGGCATGGACCCAAATTCGAATTCGATCAAGTAGTCATCGATTCCTACTCTACGGGGCATTTCCTGGCATTACTACGTGCGCCCAAGGGTATGTCCAGGATCATAAAAAAAGGTCCAATGGGCGATCAGAGTAAAAAAATTCTGGATGTTTTACTAAAACCTGAATGGGTCACATATCACATTGTTACTTTGTCTGAAGACCTTCCAATGAAGGAGTCCTTAGAACTTCGGGAAACTTTAAAAGATGAATTTGGAATTAAAGCGCAATTTGCTTTGAATAGATTTATTAATTCTGAATTTACCAGCAGCCAATTTAAAAAATTAAATTCTAAATCTGCTGATCATTCTTTTCACAAAATTTTTACCGACAGACTAAAACAACAGGAAGAAAGCTTAGAAACTTTGCGGGAATCTTCGAAGAATATCGTGAAACTTGATTTCCAATCCGAGATTGACGGAAAAACACTACCCGATGCTTTAACGTTCGAGGGTAAAAATGGATTTTAAAAAAGCAGAAATCTTAATATGTCTTGGGACGGGTGGGGTCGGTAAAACGACAGTAGCAGCGACTCTTGGGTTACTAGCAGCGAAACAAGGTTTAAAAACTTTGGTGATGACAATTGATCCATCAAAAAGATTAGCTCAAACTTTAGGTATCGAAGGTAAAGTTGGAATTAGCCATGTTCCTTTCGAGGGGGAAAAAATCCCACTGGATGCAACGGTCATCGATCATAAAAAAGTATTTGATGATTTCTTACGGCAAGCCATGGAAAAAAAGGGCGGTTCGGACAAAATTTTTAAAAATAAATTATACCAAGAGCTTTCAACGACCCTAAGCGGGTCACAGGAATTTACTTGCTTGGAAGTTCTTTACCAGGCCCATGAATCAGGAAAATATGATTTAGTTATTTTAGATACGCCACCCGCAAGCCACGCGATGGATTTTTTGCAGGCACCGCAAAAGTTAGCGGGTCTTTTCCAGAAGGAAACCGTTCAGTGGTTTACCCAGCCCGGTGAATCAACATCTTTGATTATGAGAGTGTTTCAATCAGGCACCCAAAAAGTATTGGGATTACTGGAAGGAATTACGGGATCGGAATTTATTGGAAGTTTAAAAGAATTTTTCCAAGGTATTGGCCCCTGGTCGTCAGAGATTCTAAATCGCACCCACCAGTTTCACGACCTACTGGTGGAAGAAACGACTCATTTCTATCTAGTGACCGCTCCGGACCCGGTTTCATTACGGGAATCAAAGTCTTTAGCAAAAGAAGTGTTTAAAGGCGGCTATCATTTAAAGAAAATAATTTTTAACCGGGCCCACCAGCCCTGGGATGAGGCACCGAAGGATTCAGATCTTGAGGGAAGTAAAGAAATGCTTCAGGATCTAACCAAGCAGTATAAGGAATTTGAGGTTTACTTTGAACGCCGGCACGACGCCGTAAAAGCGTTTATGACCGAGCTTCCGCAGAAAACCAAGGGTGTGCTTTTACCAGAGTTTGAAAAAGACATTTCAAACTTAGAAACTTTAAATGAATTTTCAAAGGTATTTAATGATGAAAAAGTACTTTAGTTTTTGTTTCATATTTCTTGGTGGCTTATTTTTCAGTGCCTGTGTCACTCGTCACGTGAATGCCCCAAAAGATTTAGCTCCGCAAAATTCGCAACAACTTCCAGCAACAGCTTCCTCTGATTTAACGAGTGCCGTATTACAACCTGTAAATGCTCCTGATTGCGAAGATCTGGTTGAAACGGCCCCTCGGCAATACACAGCTTCCAGACAGCTCGAGTACGGCGATTGTATTTTTGAACGCGGCGAAGTTCAAAGTGCGCTGGATGTTTATGAAAAAGTTTATTCCGTATTTAAACTAAGTTCTCCTGCGATTCGCACCCAAGCTCTTTTACGAAGAAGCCGGGTTTTAGAAAGAAAAGGCCAATGGGTTGATAGTTTGATTTTACTTAAAGAAGCTGAACCTTTTATCGAAAAAAATGGGTTGCTGATTGATAAAACAGTTCTAGCGCTGCGATTAGGACTTTTATATTCCTATGTTGAACAAAGAGATACGGCCCAAAAGTATATCGCCAAGGCAGAAAAAGGTTTTAATCAGCTTTCACACCGGGATGAAAAGGTCGCGCTGGCTGATCAAGTCGCACAATTTTATAATGATTACTTGATGCCCCAGGATTTTGAACAAAGTTTAGATGTATTTAGAAAATCCCAACCCTACATGATGTATGTACTGGAAAAAGGCGGGGCGGAAGAAAAATTCCAAGTTCTGGAACGACTGCGCGAAGTTTATATGAACTTTTACCGGTTAGTAAAAGAAGACGGCAAGATTAAAGCTAACTTGGGGACTGACGAAATTGATGATGTTCTATACATCCAAAGAAACTGGTACCAAAAAATTCTAGAGGCCACGGCAGAAGCTAAAATACTGATTGGCCTAGATGAAGATTCTATTCCGCCGGAAGTGGTGGGGTTTCAAACTTTCATCGCCGAATTTGAAAAGCAAGTGATTGATGATTTATACAAAGTACGCAGAGAAACGGCGCTAACTCCAGAGTCTAATAGAATTCATTCTATTAAAAGAGAGACTCCAATCATTCCTAAAGAGTTATTACCGGAAGAAAAGATTAAGTGAGGATTTAATGGCTCAGCAGTTTTTACATAAACAAACTATAAAAAATAAGGATTCAATTTGTGATTGGTATAAAAAGAAATCAGCACAAGTTGCTGTACCTTTTTATTCAAGTTACGACATTCGTGATTCCGGCTACAAAGTAACAAATGTCGACGCCAACATTTATCCGGCTGGATTTAATAATATTTGTCCTACCGACAAAGAAACCGCAGTTGATTTGGTTGAAAAATATTTTACCCTTCATTACGCAAAACCAATAAAAAAAATCGTTTTAGTTACGGAAGAACACACTCAAAATGCTTTCTATTGGGAAAATATCAGCTCTTTAATGGATATGATTACTAATTCTGGTCGCGAAGTGCGGGTTGCCTTTATAAACCCGGTTCCGGAAGGGTACACACTTCAGTCCTCGACGGGACGGGAAATACCCGTTTACTCGGTCAGCGGAAATGGTGGAATATTTCCTGATTTTAATCCTGATTTGATTATCAGTAATAATGACTTTTCTTTGTCCTTTGATGAATGGGCCGGAACTTTACAAAAACCCATGAATCCTCCAAGGGAATTGGGATGGTATCAGCGCAAAAAAAGCCGCTACTTTAAGTTTTACAACCAGTTGGTTAATGAATTTTGTGAAGTGGCAGAAATTGATCCATTTTTAATGCGAGTTGAAACTGAAATTTTCGAAAACTTTGATATCGGAAGTGAAACCAGTCGTGCCGAATTGGCAGGACGGGTAGAGCATATGTTAACTAATTTAAAAAAGACCTATGCTGAAAAAGGAATTACACAAGAACCCTTTGTCTTCGTAAAAAATAATTCCGGTACCTATGGCTTAGCAGTTATCAGAGTAGGAAATCCGCAAGAAGTAAAAGAATGGTCCTATAAATCCAGAAAGAAAATGAAAGCTGCCAAGGGCGGTCGTGACGTGGAAGAAGTTATCATTCAAGAAGGTATTCCCTCTATTGTGCAAAGTGATGGTGCTTCCGCAGAACCCGTTATCTACATGCTTGGATGTGAGTTAGCCGGAGGGTTTTTAAGAACTCACGCGGAAAAAGATGCGACGGAAAGTTTAAACAGTCCGGGCGCGGTTTATAAAAAGCTTTGCGTTACTGATCTTCAAGTTAAACCCGAAGGCTGTCCCATGGAAAACGTGTACGGATGGTCCGCAAAGCTTGGTTTACTGGCCATTGGTCTTGAAGCCCAGGAAATGGGAGTCCAGTTTAAAGAGTATCAAAAGGCCTCTTGTTAAATCTGTCTTAAAATTAGCCGATATAGATAGTGTGAAAGCATTTATCTGTTTTTTATTTTTTGCTGGTGTTGGAATTTGGTTAGCCTACTCGGGTAACGATGTTACTTCAGGCCAACGTGAACCAGCTGCCGTCAGAACTCATTATAATTTCTCGAACATGGCTCCAGAGAAAAAAGAAGATACCTTAAAAACTCATATCGCAAAAACGTTTGAAATAAGAACCCAAGGCGATAAGGCATTATTCCAATTTGGATATGCAAGTTTCGAAGAAGACGGGCAAGCACTAAAAAGTATATGTTCAGTCTATAGCGAAGTTACTTTTGTCTTTGAAGGCGAAGGTCAAGCACACAATGGTGAAAAACCAGAGTTAAAAGTTACATCAGCTTGTAAAGAAAATGGAACTATAGCTTCAGGCCAAATTGTTATTCCATTAGAAGCAATTGCCACTAGCCCTGCCGGGGAAGGTGACATGAAATTTTTTGAACCCTATCCTACTGCTTTAACGTTTAAAAATGTGGGCGATTCGTGGCCTAAAACTTGGTACTTAAAAGGTGTCGAGCTTCAAGGTAACGGAAGCTTTGTTAAATTAAATGAAAATGATTTAAAGAATCGTCAGGTTCGAAGCTTCAATCTTCCTGTTCACGAATAAAAAAGGCCGGTTTTTCAACCGACCTTTTAAAAATACTGCATTAATATTCAGCCTAACTGTTCCAGTTCGGAACAATTAGTTATGTATAAGATTTCGCGATTTCAACGAACGTTCTGATCATTGCGCCTGAAGCACCTTTTGCCGGGCAATAATTAAGTCTGTTTCCAACGGCCCAACCAGTGCCAGCGATATCAAAGTGTGCCCACGGAATACCTTCAGTAACGAATTGTTCCAAGAAAGCAGCCGCCGTAGCAGAACCCGCACCTTTTCCAGATGAAATATTTGAAAGATCAGCAAATGTGCCTTTCATATCTTTCACGTGGAAATCTGTTAGTGGCATTCTCCATACCCATTCGCCTGAAGTTTGTGCTGCATCTTCGACCCTACGGCTTAATTGATTATTTCTAGTGAAATATCCAGTGTGCGTATTACCTAAAGCGATAATGATCGCGCCGGTTAGTGTGGCAACATCGACGACTAATGCTGGATCTTGTTCACAAGCATACACAAGCGAGTCTGAAAGGATTAATCGTCCTTCAGCGTCTGTATTGTTAACTTCAAAAGTTTTTCCATTACGAGCCGTGTGAACGTCACCTGGCTTAGTTGCAGCTGGGCCAACTAAATTTTCTGTAGAGGCCACTAATCCAATAACGTTTACTTTTAATTTTAGTTTCGCGATCGCAAGTAATGTTCCTATGACATTTGCGCCACCGCACATGTCGTATTTCATTTCTTCCATGGCAGCCGACGGCTTAATGCTGATACCACCGCAATCAAAAGTTAAACCTTTACCAACGAAAACTACTGGTTTTTTAGATTTCGCAGCACCATTGTATTCCATGATGATAAATCGTGGTTCCTGAGCTGATCCTTCGGAAACTCCAAGTAATCCGCCCATTTTTTCTTTTTTGATACGTTCTTTGTCCCAAATGGTAACTTTGATTCCTGTTCCTTGCGCGGCAGCTTTTGCTTCGTTGGCAAGAATGGTTGGAGTCATCAAGTTCCCAGGTAAATCACCCAGTCTTCGAGAGAAATTTACGCAAGAACCAAGAATAGTAGCTTCTTCAAAAGCTGCTTTAACGGTTTTGTCTTTTCCTGATTCAGTTGCGATGTGAATTTGAAGTACTTCCGGCGTTTCAGGCTTTTTTGATTTTAGTTCGTTAAAGTTATAACTAGCTAATTCAAATCCTTCTACCAGAGCGCGAAGATAATTTGCCCGCTCTTTTGCGCCTGATGCAGCTCCGTCAAAATGCACGGCTGCTTCTTTTGTTTTTAAACTTTTGATAGAGTTATAGGCAGCTGCTGCTGCTTGACGAACACCTTCGTGATCAAGTTTTGTATCTTGGCCTAAACCAATAACAACAACGTGACGGAATCCTTCAACACCGATATCGCGGAAAATTAGTGATTCAAGTGCAGCACCCGTGATTTCTTTGTTTTGAATTGCCGTCGCAAGTCGGGACTGGACTTTAGGATGGCTGATTTTTGGTAAGCGATCTTTCTGAGAAAAATTCTTAGAAAACACGACTAGTGTGTCACATTGGACCTGGTCTACAGACTTTGCGATGAGATTTAGCGTCACGAGTTCCTCCATGGGGATATTCACCACGGAATTCTCTTTTTGATCAAGGCCTTTTTATTAAGTGAATGATATGAAATACCGATATAATTACATCTACAACTGAGGAGCTACCTTGCCACCACTCATACCATACGTCATTGAACAGACCTCGCGCGGAGAAAGATCTTACGACATTTACTCTCGTCTACTAAAAGATCGCATCGTTTTACTTGGTACACCCGTCACTGACGACGTTGCCAATAGTCTGATTGCGCAATTTCTTTTTCTAGAAGCGGACAATCCAGAGAAAGACATTCATTTTTATATTAATTCTCCAGGAGGAAGTGTCTCTGCGGGATTAGCAATTTACGACATTATGCAGTTCGTAAAATGCGACGTGGCTACTTTCTGTATGGGAATGGCTGCAAGCATGGGATCTTTGCTGCTAACAGCTGGCGCAGAGGGCAAACGTTATAGTTTGCCGAATACTCGCATCATGATTCACCAACCACATTTAGGTGGTGGAGGACTTGGTGGACAAGTTACTGACATCGAAATTCATGCAAAAGAATTGATCAGTACCAAGGAAAAACTAACAAAGATTTATGAGTTGCACACAAAACAGCCTTATGAAACCCTGTACCGTGC
>JAZKJI010000261.1:0-9727 GCA_040384405.1 Bdellovibrionota bacterium | reverse complement strand
AACGAAATGTGTGCCGATACGGTTATCAAAGACTTTGTAATTGAAGGAAGTAATGGTGTATGTTCGCCACTTTCAATCGAAATACTAAAAGGTGAACGCAGCAAATTAACTTTCAAAGCAGTCGGCAATATGTACATGCTTGTTATACCCGGTCTAGAAATAAACTGGATGTTAAGCGATGGGGAATCCAAGGAACAGGTTATCCAATTGGATAAGCCGGGAAAATATTCCTTCGAGTGTGGCACCCACGGTGGGACACAATCAAAAGGTGAAATCATAGTTAAATAGCAATGCGATATAACTTAATAGATTCAATTCGCGGATTCGCACTGATCTTAATGGCTGTTTACCACTTTTCCTATGATCTTAACGAATTTGGTATCCTGCACGAGAATATGAATTACGATCCACTCTGGTTATATTTTCGTGCTGTGATCATGACTTTATTTCTGGGACTTGTCGGAATTAGTTTTTCACTGAATTGCCCATCTTTTTTTGATCGAAAATTTCAACTACGCATTTTAAAGATTTTTTTGTGCGCAATGCTTATCTCCGTCGCGACTTACCTGCTTCATCCCCAAACTTGGATATATTTTGGTGTCCTTCATCTTATTGTTATCGCCAGTATTTTAGGACCTTGGCTGGCTCGGTTTCCAATATTTGCGTTTGTTTTAGGAATTTTTATGATCGCAATTCCGCTTTTTTATAGAAGTTTTATTTTTAACCGTCCCTTCTTAATTGTTACGGGACTTTCACCGTTGAAACCAGACACAGCGGACTTCTCGCCCTTGCTGCCTTGGCTAGGAGTTGTGGGTCTTGGTATTTTTCTTGGGTGGTCGATTAAATTTTTTCAGGCGAACGCATTTCAAATGCACATTCCACTTTTAACTAAACTTGGAAGACACTCTCTTTTGTTTTATATGGTTCATCAGGTCATCCTTTATCCAATCGCTTGGTTGCTTGCTTTGATATAATTTCGCCTATGCGATAGACCGCCCCTAAAATTACCAGGCCCACAGTCTTGTGGGCCTTATCTGAAGTCCAACTTGAACCAAAGAGTCTCTAAAAGATCATTCAGAATGCCGTGCTCCACAGATCCTGATTGAACTTTGTATAGTTCATGGGATGCTGATGTTTTCCCGCTGTTAAGTGCGCGATCTGGATCGTTGCATCAATGAGTCTTCCCCTAAATACAAAAATCAATCCTATCGTTAAAACCCAAGCTACATATTTCGCCATATATGCGCTAACTCGCTGGTTTTTTGAGAGGTAAAACATTTTGACTGGGCAGACTGAACGACACGATTGAAGCTTTAGTCTGAAGATAACCAGGAGATAAGTCCGAATACTTTGAGTGAGCGACGAGGAAATTTGTGTTTCGCGATCGGCTACCGCGCTCTTGGTGACTACACCTTGATAAGGTTAAGAATTTAACTTCCTTCCGGCGACTCTTTTTTGATGACCGCAGCTGACTCTTTTAGAATAGACCAAGCTGATTTTAAGAAAATAATTGATATTATAAAACCCAATATAATGTCGGGCCATTTGGACTCGGTTAAAAATACCAGTCCTGCGCCTATAATTACGCCTGTGTTTGAGATAATATCATTTCGCGAACAAACCCATGTCGACTTCATGTTGATGTCGTCGTCTTTATGTATGGTCAGTAATAAAAGACATATCCCGTTTGCAATGAGAGCTAATAACCCGATCGCACCCATTATATGGGGGATCGGTAATCCCGGCGTCAGTGCTTTGTAACTAGCTTGGCCGAATACGAATAGTCCGAACGTTACAATAATCAAACCCTTCAGAAGTGCGGCCGTAGCTCTCAAACGCTCGCTTTTATGGAGAACGTATAAGCTAAACCCGTACACGATTGCGTCGCCTAACATATCCAAAGAATCAGCCATTAATGCTGTAGACTCCGCAAACCAACCAGAAGCAAATTCGATAAAAAACATAGCTAAGTTAATAGCCATTACGATCTTTAAAATTTTTCCTTGTTTATTTCGGAGAAATATAAGCGATTCAGTTTTACCCTCACAACAACTTTTCGACATAACTAGCTTTCATCGGGAAGGGTAAGCTTTTTTATCCATATTGACCCAACGATTTGGGTCGCAATTAAAATGCTGTGCACAACTATCCCTACAATAGGAAAGCTAATGTAACTCGGCGGGATGCAAAGTACTAAGGCCGTAAGAACTTCGACCCAGCTAATGTGCGCACGAACCCACCTATGATGAAATAGGTGGGCTGCCTGCACTATCAAGAGAGCTAAATAGCTATACTGTACGTAAGTTTCCATAAGGCGTTCAGTATCTTTACCGGCACTGTTGATCTTGGTCAAAAGCTGCTTTTACTTCAGGACCAAGAAGCTCCAACATTTTGTTCAGTGTATTCGGATACTCTTTAATATCCGGTGAACAACGATACATTCTTCCACCTTTACAAAACATTTCCAATGAATCCCAAAATCTTTTTGGAACAACGAAGTTCTGGCAAAATTTAGAAATTCCATCTTTTTTCACCATTCTTTGCAAATTTTTAAGACCCTCCGGATCCCCCACAACCATACTGATTTTTTCCCCAAAGTTGAAAAAATAATCTTGAGCCTTTAGAAGGCCGTCCAAACTATAGTCTGAAGTTGAAATGACCTGCATGGTATTTGCCTTTTTCGCGGAAATATCAGTGACGATTTCTTGAACTTCCTTTTGGGAAGGACATCCCGACAAAATCACCATTAGCGTAAGGCTCGATATAGTTTTAATTAGATTTTTCATTATTGAAGCCCCTTTAATGATTTAATTAGAGGAGGGTTTGTATTGTAGTCTCCTTCAAATAGTATTCTATTCAGGCGGTCTTGGTTTGCCAAAAACCGATAGTTCATTGTTAATAAAGCAGTTTCTGCTTGTACTAAACTTCGCGCATTTTCAGATAGATCCGACAAATTGATGTTATCGCCTAACTGAATTCGGCGAACCAATGAATCTCTGCTTTCACGTGCTAAAGAAGACCGTCTGCGGTAATTACCATAATTCGACAGATCCGAATTATATTGGGTCGCAATCGCTCTAAGTTGACGCTTTAGAGTTTCCTCGATGCCAAGCTTTTGGGATTTCATGATTTCTTTCTGGGCCTGAACGATTTTCATCGCAGAACCATTTCCCAGACCCAAGCCACCGCCGGTAGGAAGATTATCAAAAATTCCGCCCGCGACACCGCGGCTAATTGTGCTACCACCGAATACATTGTAAGCAATCTCTTTTTTAATCTGAGATAGAACGCTAAAGAAATGTTCGTACTGCCTACGCTCTGGACTTACCGCTAATGCCCGAAACTCATATTCGCGGGCGTCGATTGGCTTTAAAGTATCAAATGCCGGCATTGTGACAGAGGCTAACGTAAGGTCCGTTCCGATTGGATAACCTAAAGCATAAGCTAATTCATCCATTTCCGAAGCAACAAGGACTTTCAAGTTTGCTCTATCTTCTTGAAGTCCCAACAACTTGATTTCGATATCTCGAGCTCCACCCGGAGTTGCTCCGCCCAGAACTTCACGTGTCTTAATCGTTCGGTGGATCACACTTAACTCATCGATGCTTTTTGAAACGTGAGCTAGAAGCTTTTTATCTAAAAGCGCATTACGATATAAAGTCTTCGCGGCTAAAACTTCATTTCCCCAAAGAGCGCGATACCCTTCGGCTTCCGCTAAATGAAGATACTTAACTTCAGAAACTCTAAACCAATTTGCTGGCACTAAGAAAGGCGCGATATCACCGACATTGTCGATAATATTTAAAGGATCGATAAGTAAACTTCCGATTGTCCAGATATTTAGCCTTGGTAGTAAGTCCGCACGGGCTTTATCAACGTTAGCTTTGGCTTGATAAACCTTCAAAGCAGTTTCGTAAACCATATAGTTGGCTTTAGAAACTCGCTGTGCAACATTTGTTAGCGATACTTCCGTCGCGCCAAAGGCAGTACTCTGAATCATTAATGCAGCTAATGTCGTCTTTAAAATTGTTTTCATAATTGTTCCTTATTTAACTTTCGATACTTTAAAAACGTATCTTGAAGCGTTGGTTGATGGTTGAACCGATCCAACAAGTCGCCCAACGACATCTATTTTGTTTTCGTTAATGCTTTTCGCCAAGGCTTTCGCATTTGCCTTTGCACCAGCTGAATTTAGATCACCATTAGCTGACAAATATACCGTATATAAATTTGGGCAATCAGGAGTCGCAATAGTAAAAGAACCCTCTTCCATATTTGGACGGATATTAGATACGCGGCAACCTACTGCTGTTGCAGGATCTGCCGGGTGCCATTGAACTATTTGAATGTAGAAGAAAAGATTATTTAGATCATTTTCAATTTCACTTAGTTCGCGCACTCTCTCGCCTAGATAAGGCGGGATACTTCGAGCAAAGGTGAATTTGATTTTATATGTTGAGTTCCCTACAGTGAGGTCGCCGGCATATTCGCCTTCTGTCGCCGCATAATAATTATGGCGACGGGCTAAATCTTTTTCCATCTTTTCGGCCTTAGCGGCCAGGTTTTCATTTTGAACATCGGTGTCTGCTTGTTGTTCGACTTTCACTCGCTCTGTCGTATCGTTCACCGATCCTCGTCGGTCGCACGATGTTGCTAAAACTCCTAAGAGTAGTGCTAAAGTTAATAATTTCATAAAGGCCTCCGTTAAAAGTTAAAGTTATCTTTTTATTTTTTTTAAAATTTTATGTTTGAATTCCACATTGACGATTCTCATTAGAATATTTCCTCAATGCTCTCGCCGTTCATTGCTTTTAATTCGATATAAGAATCGATAGCCGCAGTCTCATGCTCGTGCTGGGACTCGGCGAATTCTGTGATCTGGCGATGGGCCTCAATCACGATCCCACCAGATGCAAGCCCTTGTCGAAACAGTGAATCAATGCGATTATGTTTTTTCTTTAGTTCTTCACGAGTCGTCGAACGTCTTAGCGAATCAACTGCTGATTGGTATTTTAAAGCAAGGATCGTTCTATCCAATTGCGATCTCTTGCTGGCGAAATCAGATAAAAGGCGAGCTTGCATTGCTTGTGATTCTGCATAACGGCGAGCCCCGCCGTTCATAGAAAACAAGGGCAAAGTCATGTTCAAGTTAAAGCCATAAGAATAATATTGAGACAATCCCTCGGTCGTTCGCTCGACGGTAGGTCCAATTTTAACCGTGGGCCAAGATTCTTTCATCGCAAGCGAGCTTTCTGCGATCAATTTTTCGGACTGTGCTAAAAGCCTTTGGGTCGCCAAACTTTTGCTTGTTGTACTTTCGGTGCTTGAAAGTTTGGGCCACGTTTCTTTCAACGGTGGTAAAAACTCTTTTTTAATTTCAAAATTCGGTCCCCATAAAGCCTTGAAGGTAGATAGAATATTTGTTCGCTCAACCATCAAGTGATTTCGTCTTAACTCGTAATCACCCGAGGCAAGTTCAACCAAGTTTAACGTAATCTCTTGCTCAGGGCCCCGAGCTAAACGACCCCGCAACTGACCACGAATTTTCCCGAATGCACCGATTGCCTCGTTTACAAGTTCCAAGCTCTCATCCACTTGACGTAATCTATAAAGATCAACAATCAATTTTTTCTGCGCGCCAATCGACATTTCTTGGGACTCTAGTTCGGCGATACGCTTGTCTGCACGCCCTACTTGGCGTCTGGCCCCGTTTACCCAAATCTGTGAAATAGGTATGGCAACGGACAATTCGACAGATCCAACGGGCTCCCCGGCCTTTTCTCCGCCGACTGTCTTTAAATCCAAATCGGGATTTTCCCATTGAGAGCTTCTATCGACGATAGCTTGTGAGTCCGCGGTCTTAAGTTTCGCGATTTCATGCTCGGGATGCTTTTCAAGACTACATTTAAAGAACTGGCGGTAGTTCGTGACCTTGTCACAACTTTCGGCGCTCGCACTGAGTGACATTAATAATGTTAGTAGGAACATACTTACCTCAAGTAAAAGTGGATCAAATTTAAAGATTGTTGATTCAATAGGAACGCACGAAAGGCCGATTAGCCACGCACAGGTGGACGCTTAAACCCTTTTAGAAAAGGTGGCGCGTGAGAAAATGAATAAGAGCCGAAAATAACAGAAACTGGAATAGACAAAAATGCTGCGTGAAATTCAACCGTGTTAATTAGTCCGTGGGCACAAACGTGCTGACACCCGTGAGATTCAGAATGGTCATGGGCGTCGGTATCTTCCGATTCTGGCTGCACGGACATCAGGCAATCTGAGACGCTGCAATCCGTGTCGCTTAATCCAGCCGAATGAATAGGTGCGGCACCAAAAGCCTGGGAAAATCCAAGACTTAGTATGCATGTTAGGGTTAAAAAAAGGCCCAAAGTTTTATTCATAACGTGGCGCATAATACCCATTCCCTCTAATCTTGTCCAATTTTTAATCGAGGTCGACAGAGTTTGAATATATTTCCGGATACTTATTGCCTGCGCCCATTGCACACCCAAAAGGGACTACCAGGCTAAGATGAAAGGTATGGAACAAAGTGAATGACGATAGGCCTACGAGACCTTAATATGCCCCAAACTATGCATCGCTATCTTCATTTCTTTTTTTTACTATTTTTTTCACTAGAGCTGGGTTTCGCGCAAACCGCCGGGACAGTCGTTCACGCGCCCGAGATGGAATTTTTTTGCCACACTGCCGAGTGCGTTCAAAGTCATTCTTCGACCTTTAATATTCAAGATTCAAAGGGCGACCTCAATCACAACAGTCAGTGTTTAGTTTTCTGCCACCAAAACCCTAGTTACGTTCAAAATGCGAATCTACATTATGGCTTTACGACTCTTGAAGGTAACCAATATGAAAGTTACAGATTTTCCCACACCGCTCCATTTATAGAGGGTTTCGACCGGCCCCCTATGACCATCAATATATAGTCTCAGTTTCCAATTCAGTTTAAGTTACTATTTATATGCATCCGCTCGTGGGAAAAATCGAAAGAGGTATTTCTATGTTAAAAGCGCAATTTCTATTAGGCCTTATAGTCTTGATCAGTGCATTCAGTGTACCGACCTACTTTGCTGAAGCCGAGGAAGAACACGGGAAAGATTCGCACGTTGAAACAGCTGGTGAGCACAAGGAAGACGCGCATGACGAGAGTGGACATAAAGACGCAGGACACGCCAAAGGCGAACCTAAGGATGGGGTCCATAAAGAAGAAGGCCACGAGGAAGAAGGGTCTGCGGTTGGTCCCGATAAAGGAATAACTGAAAAAGGCGAAGACGGATTTAAATTAGCACCTGAAGCCATCAAAACAATTGGCATCGTCGAACAGAAAGTAACCGGCAGCAACCTAACGCTTCCTTCGAAAGCAGTCGTAAAAATCAAATATTCTAAATCTGTCTTCAGAGTAAGAAATGGTTGGTACAAGCGCGTGCCCGTTGTTGTTGAAAGTAAACAACAAAAGTCTTGGACTGTTTCTAGCGACGAATTGCAAATTGGTGACCTAGTCGTAGTTGAAGGAAGCGGTTACTTACGTGTCGCGGAAATTCTGCTTGTTGAAGGTGCTTCTCACTCACACTAAATTTAGGAAATTAATATGATTAATAAAGTTATTCACTTCTCTGTTTATCATCGTGGGATTGTGCTTTTTTTAACCGGTCTAATGGTAGTGGCGGGAATCTATGCTTTCCAACATCTGCCTATTGATGCTGTACCGGATATCACCAATAACCAGGTGCAAATTAATACGACGATTGAAGGGCTAGCACCAGAAGAGATCGAGCGGACAATCACTTTTCCGGTTGAATCTTCAATGCGGGGAATTGGCGGAGTAGTACAAGTTAGATCGATTACCCGCTTCGGACTTTCGCAAGTCACCGTTGTGTTTAAGGATGAAGTTGATAGAGCCCGGCAACTTGTATCGGAACGACTTCAAACCGTGAGAAATGATCTACCCAAAGATGCGGAAGCTGTGCTCGGCCCCATTTCTTCCGGCCTCGGTGAAATTTATCAGTACGTCATTGATTATGAACAACCAGCCACGGATGAACAAAAACGTTTAGAACAGTTGATGGAGCTTAAAGCCCTTCAAGATTGGTTTATAAAGCCCCGGCTTTTAACCGTCGAAGGTGTCGCCGAGATTAATACTTCTGGCGGATTTGAAAAACAATACCACGTACAACCTGACCCTAAAAAAATGGCCGCCTACCGGGTCCATTTTGCTGAATTGCTAGAAGCACTCGAGCGAGTGAACCGAAATGCAGGGGGCGGTTACGTCGAGCAAACTGGTGAGCAGTTCTTAGTTCAAGGCATTGGATTACTAAAATCGCCAGAAGATATTCGAAGAGTAACCGTAAAAACACTAGATAGTTTTCAGGTATTAACGATAGGTGATATTGCGACAGTGGGATTAGGCAAAGCACTTCGTACAGGCTCTGCCACCCACAATGGGCGGGAAACCGTTCTGGGTACCGTAATGATGCTACTCGGAGAAAATAGTCGGACTGTTGCAATACGAGTAAATGAAAAGGTTGAAGAAATAAAAGGCACCCTTCCAAAAGGAGTCGTGCTTACTGTCGTTTATAATCGTTCAGAACTTGTGAACGCAACACTTGGAACCGTTGAACACAATTTGTTAATGGGAGCTGCATTAGTACTAGTCATATTACTGTTACTGCTTGGAAACTTCCGGGCCGCAATTGTTACCGCATTGACGATCCCCCTAGCTCTTCTTTTTACTTTTTTAGTAATGAAGCCGCTGGGGATTTCTGGAAACTTAATGAGTTTAGGCGCCCTCGATTTTGGAATCATCGTCGACGGAACGGTTATCGTTTTGGATAACTGCGTTCGTTTCATTCAAAATAGAACTAAGGTGCTTGGTCGTTCGCTTACAAAAGAAGAAATTAAAGATGCTATTTATCACGCGGCCGTGGAAATTCGGATGGCAGCTGGTTTTGGCGAATTAATCATTGTCATGGTCTTCCTTCCTGTCTTTGCATTAACTGGGGTCGAAGGAAAAATGTTTACTCCTATGGCGGCAACTTTTGTTATCGCAGTTATTGGTGCGCTGATTTTATCTTTCACGGCCGCGCCTGCCCTTGCCAGTTTAATGCTCGGTGGGAGTGCCGAAGACAAAGAACCTAGATTAATGCGACTTGTGCATAAGTTTTACGACCCGTTCCTAGCGAAAGCAATAAGGGCACGGAAGGCAACGGTTGCAATTGGTATTGCATCGGTAGTCGTCGGGATTGCTTTATTCCTAACCCGCGGGGCGGAATTTTTACCGCAGCTGGGAGAAGGTTCTTTCGCGTTCCATATGATCAGACCAGTAAATATTAGTTTGACTCAGTCCCTGGGTTTCCAAGAAAAAGCAGATGTGCTCGTAAAAGAATTTCCGGAAGTGAGTCACGTTTTTTCGCGAATAGGTACAAGTGAAGTCGCAACTGATCCAATGGGCGTGAACGTTTCTGACACCTACATAATGTTAAAGCCCAGAGAAGAATGGCCAAGCAATGGATGGAGCACGAAAACTTATCCAGAACTTGTTCAAGAAATTATTAAAAAGCTTGAACGCAATCTCCCAGGGCAAAATTATTTGGCTTCTCAGCCCATTCAAATGCGTTTCAATGAACTCCTTGAAGGAACACGAGCTGACGTTGCCGTAAAAGTATTTGGCCCCGAACTTCAAACGTTAATGGACATCGCGCAAGAAATTAAA
>JAZKJI010000260.1:0-1898 GCA_040384405.1 Bdellovibrionota bacterium | reverse complement strand
CAACCTAGGACCTTTGGTTTCAGAGAAGGCTACTAAGTACGCTGAATCCCAAATTCAATCTGCGGTTAAAGCAGGCGCCAAAATTGTTTCCGGGGGACACGCGACAAAACTTTCGGGAGGGTTCTTTTTAGAGCCAACGTTAATGGTTGATGTAAAGCAAGATATGGAATTAATGCAGGAAGAAAATTTTGCTCCGATCTTACCAGTAATGCCAGTCGATTCGATGGAGCAAGCTATTCAATTTGTTAACGACAGCAAATATGGTTTAACTTCCGCGATTTTTACCAAGGATATGAATAAGGCAAAAATATTTGCCGAGAATGTAAACACCGGAACTGTATTTATGAACCGCTGTGATTATCTTGATCCCGCACTTCCGTGGACGGGTGTAAAAGATTCGGGCTGTGGTTCTGCCTTGTCGCATTTGGGATTTCTTTCTGTAACGCGTGCTAAAGCGCTGCACTTTAAGAAGGGTTAAAGAATGAAACACACCGCTGAATCAAGAAAAGAAAAAGTCGCCGCATTAAAAAAAGCTGGATTTAATAAAGTTAAAATCGCAATTACCGATCTAGACGGGGTAATGCGAGGAAAATATATCTCCTTAGAAAAGTTCGAAAGTATTTTAAACGGAACCGGTGGATTTTGTGACTGTGTATTCGGTTGGGATATGAACGATGCCCTTTATGACAATGCTAAATTTACCGGCTGGCATACGGCCTATCCGGATGCCTTGTACAAAATTGATTTAGCGACTGAGCGGATTTTGCCGGATGAAAATGTTCCATTCTATTTGGCTGATTTTGTTTCTAGTAGCGATCAAACAACTCCGCACCCAATTTGCCCCCGCCAAACCCTGAAAAAGGTTTTAGCCAAAGCAGAGTCCATGGGCTTCGGATTCAACTTGGCCTTTGAATACGAATTTTTCCTATTTAACGAAACTCCACAATCCGTTCGGGATAAAAACTATCAAAACTTAAAAACTTTAACGCCGGGAATGTTTGGATATTCTGTAATCAGAAATTCGACCCAAAGTGAATTATTCCAAGGGATGATGGATTACTTTGCCGCGATGAAAGTAGAAATTGAAGGATTCCACTGTGAAACTGGCCCAGGCGTATGGGAAGCGGCTATTAAATACGACAAAGCACTAATTAGTGCAGATAATGCAAATATCTTTAAGACCTTCACAAAAGTATATTTGCAGAAGCGCGATATCATGGCGACCTTTATGGCCCGATGGAACGCAAGTTTACCGGGAATGGGTGGGCATATGCACCAATCCATTTACGATCTAAAAACCGGAAAAAGTTTATTTTACGATGCGAACGCCGATCATAACATCAGTCCACTGATGCAAAGTTATTTAGCGGGACAAATTAAATACACGAAATCTTTTCTGGCGATGATTTCGCCGACCATTAATTCCTACACCCGGCTGGTAAAGGGGTTTTGGGCTCCGACCGCCGTGGCGTGGGGAATTGAAAACCGCACAACCGCATTACGGGTTATTCCAGGCTCAGAAAAATCCCAAAGGGTGGAATTCCGTGTTGCTGCTGCCGATGCGAATCCTTATTTGGCGGCAGCAGCCGTTTTGGGTGCCGGATTATTAGGAATAGAAGAAAATTTGAAATTAGGTCCACCGATTAAAGGGAATGCTTACGCCGTCCAAGAAAAAATTGCCGAAGAATACCAACTGCCCAGCAACTTAAGTGCATCAGCCGATAATTTAGATAAGTCTGCAAAAGCACGCGAGCTATTCGGTGCTGAATTCGTCGAGCATTATGTGATATCACGCCGTTGGGAAGTACGCGAACACGAAAAAGCAATTACCGATTGGCAGTTACAACGTTACTTTGAAATTATTTAGGAGCTTAAAAAAGTGCAACAATTCAATTATC
>JAZKJI010000259.1:7864-31030 GCA_040384405.1 Bdellovibrionota bacterium | reverse complement strand
ATAGGTTCGACAACTTTTCTGACTAACAATCCGCCGTGTCCAACAACCAGACGTACCTCAGTTGCGCCTGAATTTTTCACCGCTTGAATCACCCGCTCGATCATTGGCTTTCCTGCCACTGGATGAAGCACTTTTGGTAACGGAGACTTCATGCGAGTGCCTTTGCCGGCCGCCATTACGATAGCCGTCAGCTTTTTAAGCGGCGTTTTTTCATCGCGGTCTGCGACGCCTGATGTGACCGTTGACATTCGGGGTCTCCCTTCCGAGAATCGTTCTATGTCCATACGCTACCACGATGCTTGGTCACGGACAATCCGAGGAACACCCGTAGACTTGTATCAAAAAAATCACACCGCCAGTGGCGCTTCCAACTCGGGAGCCCAAGGCATTTCTACCCCAAAAAATGGAGCTGGCCCTCTAAGTATTTCCAAAGGCAAATCTTCGCCTATCCTTTTTGTAGGCGGCGTTCACGGTGATGAGCCTGAAGGGGTCCGTCTAGCCTTGGAACTTTTGGCCCGGCTTTCTGAAGACGGAAAACAACAGGATTTTTGCGACTGGCTTTTGATTCCATGTATCAATCCCGACGGATATTTAAGCAATCAAAGAACAAATTCCCAGGGAGTCGACCTCAACAGAAATTTTCCCACCACCGATTGGACGGCGGAAGCCAAAGCCCCCCGTTACAGTCCGGGCCCAAGTCCCGCCAGCGAAAAGGAAACGCAAATTCTTTGTGATCTGATCGAAAAAGTAAAACCTGGATTAGTAGTTCATTTTCACTCTTGGGAACCCAGTGTCGTGTACACCGGCGAGCCCGGAAAAAAGTGGGCCGAAATGATTGGTGAAAAAACCGGTTATAAAATCCAACCCGATATCGGTTATCCAACTCCGGGAAGCTTAGGGAAATATGGCTGGCTAATGCACCAGGTACCGGTCATCTGTGTCGAGTCCCAAGAAAAATGTAATTTGAATGATTTATGGCCAATTTGGGGTGAAGGTCTATTAAGACTTTGCCGGGAGTTTTCGTGTTCAAAGTAATCGCCTTCGATTTAGATGATACTTTGATTGATACTTCGGGCACATTAATTCCCAATGCTTTAAAAACTGTCCATAAAGTTCTGCAATCAAAAGGTTACAAACTTGGCTTTGAAGAATTTAATCAGCGCCGGCTTTCAATGACTCATTCCCACTCCCATAAAGAAATTTTCGATGTTTTGGTTAAAGAATTAAATCTAAACCCGTCCGAACAAAAAGAAACTTTGGATAAATGTGTATCGGCATTTTACGAACCTGCCGTTCCTGCGACCTTACCACTATTGGAAGGGGCGGATGATTTATTACCGTTACTAAAGGAAAAATATAAACTTTATTTGGTTTCATCTGGCAGCGTAGCTGGCCAAACCAGTAAGATTAAGGCAGCTGGTGTCGAGCACTTTTTTGAAGAAGTCTTAATCGTTCCAACGCCCGACCACACTGGAAAAAAAGAAGCATTCAGTTGGATTCTAGCCAATGAAAAGATTGGGGCCTACGAACTTTTAAGTGTTGGAAACCGGCTATCAAACGAAATCAGATGCGCTAAAGAACTAGGTGCGGCCACTTGTTATTTACAATACGGTGAACACGCTCACGAAACTCCGCAAAATAAAATGGAAGAACCGGATTTCCATATTTTTTCTTTGAAAGAAATCACGGATAAATGCCAGCTTTAACTTCGTCGGTAACCTTAATCGGAAATTGGTCCGAGACCATGAAGGAAAATGGCTTTCACATCTTTTCCCATTGGAGCCAGGCCCAATCCTTTCTGCAAAAAGAATCGCTGCAAGTCTTAGGTTTAAACTTAACCACATTATTAGAAAAAAACTTTCAAAAGACCTTAATGGCGCTGAGAGAAAAGTTTCCCACCTTAACTTTGATTCTGGTGGCGCCGGAAGGCATGCCCAGTAAAGAGCTTGCCCAGTTACGCCGGAATTTTCCTATTAGCTTTATTCTCGAAAAATACGATGATCCAAATATACTTTCATTTATTCACAAAGCTTTAGAGATCAGTCGATGGAAAGGCCACTTTCACGAATTAGAGAAGATGCGGCTGTCGCACACTCAACGTTTGGAAGCCCTAAAGAATGAACTTCACGACCGCGTTGAAAAAAGAAAGAAAACACTGATTGATTCCAAAGCGAAAGTTTTAGAACAAAATCAATGGGCGCAATCGTTAGGACAAATTGTTACCGGTGCCGTCGCATCCGACTCGGTACACGAACTCGAAACTGCAATTAAACAGGTACTGATTCCCCTATTTAATATCCAAGATTTAATGTTGAAAGATATTACGTGGAAACCAGAACCAACGGACACCCGTCATTTTCGCATTGAAGAATTAAAAGACACAAACGGAACAACGGCTGCGAATCTTTATTTTATTTCTGACGAGAAAAAGAAATGGACTTCTAAAGAAAAAATCTTCATCGGCGAATTGGCAGAATACATCAGCTTGGCCTTTTTACGATTACGCCGTGAAGAACGGATCAAAGAATTAGAAGAAGAGTGGACAAGAACTTTCCAAGCAATTCAGCATCCGCTATTGCTGATGGATATGGAATTTAATATCCTGCAATCGAATGCAGCCAATATGCCTGCAAATGGAAAATGCTATACTCAACTTTTCGGCAGGGCCGAGCCCTGCGTTGGCTGCGCACGGGGAAAAAACTTTTCCATTTTGAATAATGGAAAACAAATTAATGTCCGCAGCCAAGCGCTTCGGGATTTAAAAAATACGGATGGCTTTCTTCATGTGTATGAAGACGTCACCGAGAAGTTAAAACTAGAACAAGGTATTATCCAATCTGCCCCGTTAGCGGAATTGGGAACAGTGGCCAGCGGAATTGCTCATGAATTAAACAATCCCTTAGCTGGTATTATCTCTTTCATCCAATTGATCAAAGCTGATCTGCCTAAAGAGGATGAATATTACGAAGATTTATTAGAGATGGAAAAAGCAGCCCTCCGATCAAAAACAATAATCCAAGATTTACTCAGCTTCGTCCGCACGAAATAAAAAATATTTTCTTAAATGTTAACCGTAACTATGGATTTTCCATCTAAGTTCTTGAAACTTCGCAAAGCAAATAATCGCAGAATCGCAGATGC
Organism: Bdellovibrionota bacterium; assembly: GCA_040384405.1. Classification (GTDB taxonomy): domain Bacteria; phylum Bdellovibrionota; class Bdellovibrionia; order Bdellovibrionales; family Bdellovibrionaceae; genus JAZKJI01. The sequence goes on along the minus strand of JAZKJI010000259.1, from coordinate 27,889 downwards.
AAGCATAAAGAAAATTCAATTTCAAATTCCCGTAGAAACCGCAACCCGTAAGTGTTTGCAAACATTGACGCTCTGAAATCTATCGTGCTGAAAGTGACTGCAAGGCTGAAGAGTCAACCCTCGACTGGACTGGATTTTCCTATGTCATGTGTCCAGTTTTAGGCCGGGAGAGGCGCGCTGGCAGTGGAATTTTTGACAGTACTGTCAAATTCCGTCTATCCTAATTTAGTGATTGAGCCCACCATGGAAGGAAGGTTCATGAAATCAAAACGAATCCTGATACTTGAAGACGAGAGCTTACTTAGAACATCACTCTTTCGTCTGCTTGATCGAAAAGGTTACAACGTAATCACCGCGCAAAAAATTGAAGAAGCAACGCAAATGATGGCATCAGAAATGGTCATCGATTTGGCGCTGATCGATTTAAACTTGCCGGATGGTGACGGAATCGAATTCATGGCGCACATGAAAGCGCAGAATCCCCATCTGGAAGTAATTATTCTTACCGGTTTTGCCTCTATAGAGACTGCCGTGAAAGCAACGCAAATGGGCGCTTTTCACTTTGTAACTAAACCTGTAAATCATGAAGAACTATTAAGCTTGGTTGAAAAAGCTTTGGATTTAAAAAAGCTTCAAACTGAAAACCAACAATTACGTACCGAACTAAATCGTAAATATAAATTTGACCAAATCGTCGGCCAAAGCGAAGAACTGCAACAAGTATTAGATATGGTTTCTCGGGTCGCGGACTCTGATTCAACGGTACTTGTTCACGGGGAAAGCGGAACGGGAAAAGAATTAATCGCGCGTGCGGTTCATTTTCACTCTCCCCGTCACGACGGACCATTTATCGCGATTAACTGTGGTGCTATTCCTTCTGAATTATTAGAGAGCGAACTATTCGGCCACGTTAAAGGCGCATTCACCGGTGCCATTTCAAATCGCGTCGGTCGATTCGAATTAGCAGATGGTGGAACTCTATTCCTGGACGAAATTGGTGATCTAGAGCCATCGTTACAAGTAAAAATCTTACGCGCGCTTCAAGAGCGTAAATTTGAACCAGTTGGTGGAACAAAAACAATTTCGGTTGATGTTCGTGTAATTGCTGCTACCAACATTAATTTAGATGATGCAGTGGCAGCCGGAAGATTTCGGGAAGATCTTTATTACCGTTTAAATGTAATTCCGGTAAACATTCCGCCATTACGCCAGCGTAAGACTGATATTCCACTGTTACTTGCTCACTTTATCCAAGTATTTAATAAAACTAAAAATCGTGGTTTAACTGGAATTTCAACGGAAGCCATGGATTACCTACTAAATTATCAATGGCCGGGAAACATTCGTGAACTTGAAAACTTTGTTGAACGTATGTGTATTATTAAAGGCCACGGTTTAGTAGAGATCCATGATCTTCCAACTAAATATCGTAACGGATACCGCGAACCTGCGGCAGATCCAATGGCAGCTCAACTTCCTGAAGACGGACTTGATTTTAATTCAGCGGTCGATGCTTTTGAAAATGCATTAATCTTGCGGGCATTAGAGCGTACCGGATGGAATCGTAATCAGGCGGCGTTACTTTTACGCTTAAATAGAACGACCCTGGTCGAGAAAATTAAGAAAAAAGGCCTTCGTCCTCCAGAGGGCAGCAAGCTTGAAGAGATGTTTGCTAACTAAATAATTAACAAATTTAAATAAAAAAGGGTTGATCAATGATCAGCCCTTTTTTATTAAAATTATTTTTTCGAGTTTGCGGTCACAATCTGTGACCGCAACGATCTAACCCATTAAAAATTCAGGTACTTTCTCCTAGAGTTATTCGGCTTTTATAGGAATGAAATCCTATTTTAAAAACACATCCTGCAAATTACGGCAAGCATTCTGCTGTTGAACGCGGAATTCTTCTTTATAAGTTTCGCGATGATGAAGGGCAGATAAACTCTGTGGGTAATACAAGGGAATCCAGGTTCCCCACTTATCCATCTCGGCAAAAAACTCTTTATCCAATTTGAAACGATCGGTAAATTTTTGGTACTTATCAGTTAACCCGTGAAACTTAAGGCCACTCATAATTTGAGGATACTTTTTCCCAAGGTCTTCTAATATTCTTGCCGCTAGTAATTCATCAATGGTCGCACTGCCATCGAAATAAGAATTAAAATACTTCACTGGCTTGCCTGGCTCGCGAACATAACCGACTTCCATCACCTTTTCTGTCGCATCGTTATTTGCGTATCCGGCATGGTTATAGGAATAACGGATATCAATATCGTTAATTCTTAAACCCATCAGCGCCAAGTTCTGCCGGTATTCCAAAATTCCCGTCGCAAGTAAATTAGCCTTCATACCTAATTTTTTCTGCGCACGCTGATTCCAGATATTTCTTGATACTTGAAGTTCAGTTCTCCAATCACAACCTAATAAATTAAACACAAAGTACGGAGCCCATTTTAAATACTCTGGATTTTGTTTTAATACGGCCAGTACACTTTGCGCGGTCATTCGGTTATACAGAATTCCCATTCGTAAAGCCGGACGAAATGAAAATGAACGGGAAACGTTACGGGCTTCTTCGGAAACATCTGGCCGGTAAGGAAAAGACAAATAATCAGGGCGTCCTAGATACTTTTGCACTGAATTCGAATCAAAAAGTGGTTCATATCTTGGATGATGCCCGGATTGCTTTCTAAATGCCTCGTAATCCGCGAGTTCAAGCTTTTGGACCTCTTTATCACCGGTCAACTCATCATTGTCAGAACCATAGAATGCGGGCCAATCAGGATACATCCCGAATATCGGTCGATGGCGGGGCCCATGGCAGCTAGCACAGTCAGTAGTAGTAACTTGGACTTTTCCTTGAATCGGAAAATCAATTTGTTCTAAATGAAAAGTTTTAGCGACCGGGTTAAAAGAAAACAGATCCAACCGGTGCGGAGCTAACTGGCCCTCGCCACCACCATTATAAGAAATTGAAAATCCTGAGCGTTCGTCCCAAATAATAGCGCGAGGAAGTAAGGGGTCAGCACTTTGGGAAACTTTTGTTTCGTTTAAGTGGCCGCGTTCGCCGACTCGTTTGATTCCATGTTTTAATACAAAATTAATTTTAAAATCGGCAGGCAGAATGCGGGGTACTTCATCCAGGGTCGTAACTCGGTTTGAATCTATCAGCTCGACAAGCTGTTGTTGTTCAAAAGCTGGTTTTGTTAAGTCTATTACCGCATAGGCGTGACTCGCGAAAAAATTTAAAGCTAGGATCGAGATAATTGCTTTCATAACCAACCTTTATCATTTTGAGACTACTTAAAATAAAGTCTGCATATATTGATAAAGCACAAGACGTTCCAGGGCCGTTGGAGGTTGGTTTTGTTTATAGATGTAAGTTATTAAACAGCGCTAAAAAACGGCGCCGTCATTCTCGGTTTGAGCCGTTTATTTACCGGCCATGATGCAAAGAATTTCAAACAAAACATCCATTCCCGCAATGGCAGTAATGTCGCTTTGATCATAGGCCGGGCTAATTTCCACGATGTCAGCACCTACCAAATTTGGAATATTTAAATTTCGTAAAATTTGTTGGGCTTCGTAAGTCGTTAATCCACCCGGAACCGGAGTTCCCGTCCCCGGCGCATAGGCAGGATCCAAACAATCTACATCAAAACTGAGGTAGGTCGGTGTATTAAAAATCTGTGGAATTTTTTTAAGCGCATCTGATAAATTTCCTAATTTAAAATCATCAACTGTCATCACGGTAATTCCGTGACGACGGATAAAATCCAAATCATCTCCGCCTGCCAGTGGTCCGCGAATTCCGATTTGAAGCATTTTTTTAGGATCTACCAGTCCTTCTTCGACCGCATGTCGCGCAAAAGATCCGTGGTGGTATTCTTGTCCCCAGGCTGCAGGATACGTATCTAAATGAGCATCAAAGTGAACAAAACCTAATGGCGCCCCGTATTTTTTTCGGGCGGCGCGAAGAATTGGAAGTGTTGTTGAATGATCGCCACCAATACTGACAAATCGTTTGTTGTGGGAAAGTACAGTTGATACAAACGCTTCAATTTTTTCGTAGGATTGCTTTAAATCAATCGGAACTGTTGGCGAGTCACCAATATCTGCAATTTTTAATTTTTCAAATACATGTACTGCCCTGGTCCAATGAAAACCACGGCCTAAACTTGAAACTTCCCGAACTTTACTAGGGGCAAACCGTGCCCCGGGACGATAACTGGTACCACCATCAAACGGAGTTCCAAAAATTCCAACATCGTAATCTGCATTTAATTCTGCAAACGGAAGTCGCATAAAAGTTTTAATGGCTGAATATCGGGGAAAGTCTCGTCCGCTTAATGGTTTATATTCCATGAGTCCATTTTAGCGACCAGATTTTGTAATGGGCAACGAAATAGACCCCGCAGGGGGCCTATCGCCTATCGCGGCATGCCCGCTTCGATCCAAAGATGAACTCTGGCTAAAATTTCCGGTGGGATTTGAACACCTTTTGGAGGCATCTCGCCCATTTCAATTTGTTCCATTACGCCGGGCATATTGGTGACTAAGTTATCGTAACCCTCAAGGTTAACATCGCCCTTAGTTTTTTCATTGTTATGACATTTAAAGCAATACGGCATTACCAATGCTTCGTGCACTTCGGAATAATTAACCGGCATTGGATTAATTACGGGCGGAAGTGGTTGCGGTTCAGGTATTGGCGTTGGCAATGGTTCTGGAACAGGAACTGGAATCGGCTGTGGCTCAGGATTTGGTGTTGGTGCTGGAACTGGTGTTGGCGCAGGCACTGGTTCCGGAGCTGGTGCTGGTGCTGGCGACGGATTCGGTTCCGGTTGCGGCCCAATCAAAACTTCGTTTTTTGGAGTACCGGCAGCCACCCAAAGATTGAAATATTTTTTTAAAGCCATGGCTTGCGGATCCCACTTAGCACGCTCTGGACTTCCGTGCTCGGGCATCATGTTACTTTCTATTTCAGACTTTACGTCTTGAAGATTTTCCATCAGATCTTCGTACGTTTCTAAATTTACGCCACCATCATTTCCACCTTCATGGGAATGGCAGCGAATGCAATAAGGGACGATAATATTTTCGTGAATGCGGGAATAGCTGGTCGCCTGCTCAGTAAAAATTCCGTTAAGCCCAATCCCTGATGAACGCGAAGAGTGACCAAAACGGCTGAAATGATAATTACATTGAGTTAAGAAGGGAGATAACAATATCAAAAATATTAATGCATTTTTCATGTGAACTCCCTTCCTGCCGCGCCTTTGCGGACTGGGTGCACTATACACCAAAATCACTAATTTCAGGCTATAGGTTCGCCCTATGGATGCCATTGGTAATGACAGATGGATAATATTTCACTACTGTCATCAAACGCGACTGAATTTATTAAAAGAAAACTAAGTAATAATCGCAAGAGGCACATGGCTCCTGATTCCCCCAGTATTTCTCGTATTCAAAAAGAATTGTATGAGTGGTATAAGCAAAACCACCGTCCACTTCCATGGCGCGAAAGTCGCGATCCCTATCGGATCTGGATTTCAGAAGTGATGCTTCAACAAACAACCGTTCAGGTTGTGGTGCCCTACTATCAGCGATTTCTAAATAGATTTCCTGATCTGGAAAGTTTAGCCGCCGCACCCGTCGAACATGTTTTAGAAATGTGGGCAGGATTGGGTTATTACTCTAGGGCAAAACTACTTCATCGCTCGGCTCAAGAATTAGTAAATCGTGGTGGCTTTCCAAAAACTGCGATTGAACTTGTCGAGATGCCAGGATTTGGCCCGTACACTTCTCGCGCGGTTGCAAGCTTAGCGTTTGGTGACCGGGTCGGAGTTTTAGATGGAAACGTCATCCGGGTTTTATGCCGTGTACTTTCGATGGATGATCCCTGGTGGAAAACCGTGGTTCGAAACAAACTACAAAATTTTGCTGATCAAATCGGAAATCACAAACAAACGCATTTAATAAATCAAGCGATGATGGAATTAGGTGCAATCATTTGCACACCAACAAATCCAAGTTGTGTAATTTGTCCGATCCGAAACGAATGCACGGCTTATCAAAAAGGTGTCCCCACTGCATATCCAATCAAGCGCGCAAAAGCTGCCGGAAAAACTATTTTGTGGACGATGGATATTTACAAAAAAGATGGGCACCTATGGATGGGACAAAGTAAATATACCCCGTTTTTAAAAGGCTCGTGGTTACCTCCCGGGAAAATTGAAGAGGTGAATGACAAACCTAAAAAGTTTCATTTACGTCACGGAATCACTAAATATGACATCTATGTCAAACTTCGTGTCATGGAGAAAGTTCCCACTAAGGTGGAACTTCACCAATGGGTTCCAATTAAAGAGCTCTCTAGGTGGAATCCCAGCAGCGTTTTAAGGAAAGTGCTGCAAACCATTGAAAAAATCTAATGGCAGTGTCAAAATCTAGGGAATGAAGAGTCTAAACCGAATTTTATTATCTTTGATCACTTTGGCAGGAATTTCCGCGACGGCCAGTCCGATCCCTGCCACGGGAAGTTCTTTGTTAACGGATCCTCAAAAAGGTTTACAACTTTTCAAGCATCGCATTCGAGTCGACCTGGCAGATTCAAAATGGACTTTGAAAGAAACTGAAGCCGAATCAAATGTTGTTGCCCTGGATTTTATTCCAAGAAATCCGCAAGACCTAACTCCGACAGCCCAATTAAGTTTGCGATTAGACCAGCTTAAAAAAGTAAGTTTATTTGACGAGTACATTAAACGCTCGATGAAAGAATATCCGCAATTTGGTTTTGATGTTTTGGGCTCGCAAAAAGTTAATCTAATGGGACAACCCGCATTCGTCGTGGATCTGTCGCAAAAGAAAAAAGGCCAGCAACTTCGTCAGGTTATTTTCATGCAGGAAAAACGGGTCGCGGTATTTACTTGTCTTGATGAGACCAGCCATTTCAAATCAACGCTGGCCGAATGCAATAAGTTGATTCAAAGCTTTCGTTGGCAGAACTAGGGCCTTTAAGCCCTAGCACAAAAAATCCAAAAATTATTTTGCTAGTAGGGCTCGGTACGCATCTAAAGTTGCGCCGGTTCTTACTTTATTTTTTAACGTTGCTACTGGTCGTGCTCCGTTAAGTACTTTTGCTCTTACTTCAGCATAGGTTGCTCCTGAAGCATAGGCCCATACTTGCGCGGCTACTCCGGAAACTAGTGGTGCTGCCATTGACGTCCCTGACATGTACGCATAACCGGTTCCTGCAACTGTGCTTAAAATATTTTCGCCTGGGGCGGCGATGTGAACTGTGTTTACTCCGAAATTAGAAAACCCTGCTAGCGATCCGAACGAGTTTGTTGCGGCAACTGAAATGACATTTCCCACTTTGTATCCAGCTGGATAAAATGGTTTCTTATCATTGTTGTTTGCTTCATTCCCTGCGGCAGCGACAAATAAAATTCCGGCGGCCTGAGCACGCAGAATGGCTGCTTCCAAAGCTTTGGAGTAACCATCGCCACCCCAAGAATTACTTAAAATATTTGCTTTCATTTTAATTGCGTAATCAATCGCTAAAATCGCGTTCTCGCTGGTTCCTGAACCCTTAGCATCCAAAAACTTTAAACCCATTAAGCTGACATTCCAATTTGGACTTGCGATCCCTAACCCGTTATTAGTTCCAGCACCGATGATGCCCGCACAATGAGTTCCATGATTATGATCGTCTTTGGGATTTCCGTTTTTCTTTACAAAATTATAACCGTAAACATCATCCACATAACCATTATCATCATCATCCAAGCCGATCACTCCGTTGGCTTCGGCTTCGTTTCTCCACATATTATTCACAAGATCAGGATGAGTATAGTCAATCCCGGTATCAATAACTGCGACAATGATACGGTCACTTCCACGAGAAATGTCCCAAGCTTTATCGATATTAATTCCAGAAGTCAGATTGCTTAATGCCCATTGGCTTTTTAGTTTTGGATCATTAACCGTCATTCTTGATATTGAATAAATATAATTTGGCTCGACATATTCAAACTCGGAACTTTTTTGTTTAGTAGAATTCAAAAATTCCCGCTCTGCTTTTGCATTCGGTAAAGAAATTTTATAAATACCATCTTCTGCAACAACTGCTTTAGCTTGGCGGCTAAATGATCCCAATGCTTTGATAGAGTTTGAACGAACTTTTACCAGGTATTCACCCGGAACAGCAGCCGGCTTCGCGATAGAGAAAAGTGGTAGAAATAAAAAGGCTACTGCAACGGGAAATCGAAGCATTGGTGGTTCCTCCAAAAATTAATGTCTAAATATAAGCTTAAAGAATCTCTGTTTTTCAAAGTGAACTATTACTGAGATTGCCGAAGAAACTGAACCATTGACAAGTCGAGGGCTCGGAGAGCCGCTCCAGCTGGGGAAAATACGGAACAACTGTTTTCTGTTTCGGTTTTCTGTTTCGGTTTTCTGTTTCGGTTTTTCCGTACCTTAATCTGTCTAGATATAATGAATTTCTATAGTTGGAATTTTAGTTTGTTATTTACTGTGAGGTTCTCGACGAGACGAGAGTACCGTTCCTGTTTCTGTATGCGGTTACTGACTTCGGTTTCGGGAGGGTTGTCGACATTAGCATTGGCAGTAGCATTAGTTTTAGTCTAGTTTTCAGAGTTGGGTTTTTGGAAAAAACATAATGAAAATCAAAACTAAAAACTGAAGTCTGAACTTAAACTAATGCCAATGCTAATGCTAATGTCGCCAACTTTCCCGAAACAGTAACGGGAACGGTGCCAGGACCGGAACCGGGCACAGTCTTATCAATGGGAAGCAAATTTCGGCGAGTGTCTAATTTTGAGACATGTGAACTGAAGTTATACGCAACCTAAGAGCCCGCGACCGAAAACCGAAGTGGCTCTTTCCTTGCGTAGTATATATACGTGAAGAATCTCTTGGTTTCTTTCTTATTATTATTCCTCGTTGGTTGCGGTAAATATACTACTGCTGGCTATGGCGGATTCGAGCGGGATGCGGTTCCTACTGCTCCTCGTATTACTGAAGCTAATCCTTATACTTATCCTATTGAAATGAATCAGGGCGGCGTTTCTTCGAAAGACTTTGATTCTGATAGTGGATCTGACTCTTCTCCGAAGTTAGTGATGGGCCATCTTTCAGTTAAAGCTGGTAAAATTTCTTTCAATCAAAAAGAAATGAAACTTCGAATCGCCGGTACTTTAGTAATGAAAGATTCCGAAGGAAAAACTACCTGGGAAAAATCCCTTGAAATGGATGGCGTTCTTTCTGCTGACGGTTTCGTTAATTTGATGAAGCCGGCTCGTACCAGTGATTCTGATTTGTTAGAGAATTTACGTGGACGTGGAATGTGTTTCGAGGATGCAGGGTATCCGTGTACTCATGCCGTTGTAGAATTAGTTTATCGAGACAGTGAAAAGATGGCTCATGGATTACAGTTAGAAACTCGTGAAGCATTGTTTGTTGCGCCTCCTCCGAAGCCGACTGTAACTCCACCTCCTAAACCATCTGGAACTCCGGCACCAAAACCTAATGTTACTCCTGCTCCTAAACCAAATCCTCCTGTTAAACCTGGAAGTCCTGCTCCGAAACCAACTCCTGCGCCTGCACCGGTGCCGGCCCCTCAGCCACCGGTGAAAGAAGAACCTAAAGAAATCATTATTGATGAAGATCCAACTTTAAAACCGGATTTATATATTGGTACTTTGCACGAGGACTGGCGAAAACTTTATGAAGATGAAAACCCTACTGATAAACCAGATGGTAATTCGCCTACACCTGCGCCTGCTCCGGTTCCAGCACCGGTGCCTTCGCCAGTAATTCCTAAAGAAGAAACTAAACCTGGAACGACACCACCAGCGCCTGTGACACCTTCACCGGTTCCCACCCCTACTCCTCCAACTCCGGGGCCGGCACCTGCACCTGCGCCATCCCCAGTTACTCCGGCTCCTATTCCCACTCCTGCACCGACATCACCTGCACCAAATGCGGATCGCCCTTGGGATCAAGCAATTGGACCTGCTTCAACCATTACTGAAGGCGGAAAAACTTTGAGTGGAAGTTTGAAGAATGGAACTTATTTAATTTCTGAAAATCAAAAGTCTCCCAAAGAAAAAAGACTTAATCTTTATTTGCCTGGCGATGACCATTTATATGGTACATGGGAACTCGTTCAACTTTTAAAGAGCATGGGCGTTTATGCGATTGATCTAAAAGTTCCACTTTACGTTGGTGACCTTGCGAAAAAAGGTGGCGGCGTTGTGCCTCCGCATAAGAGCCATCAAAACGGTTTGGATGTTGACGTTGGGTATCCGTTTTTAAACGCGGATAAATTCGGTGGTACTCCTGATACGGTAAATACTAAGGGCGAAACTGCGGCCGGAATTAAAGTAAAAGAAATGTATGAGCTGTTTAAATATGCTTACTCGACTGGTTCGATGAATATTATTCTAGTTCACCCGGGCATAAAAAAACTTTTATGTAACGAAGCTGAACGTCGAGGCGAACTCTCTGCTGACGGAAAAACGGGTTCAGCCCTTGTTCTGATGAGTAAAATTCGTCCCGAGATCAATCATGATAAGCATTTCCATCTTCGTATTAAATGTTCGAAGTACCAACGCAAGTGCCGAACGACCACCGAGCCCGCAAAAGTTTCGGGCTGTTAAACTTATGACCGCGTGTAGCGGCATTTATAGTCAGGTGTCTCATTCTTAGACACTAAATATTACCCAGGAATCAACTGTATCAAATTGAGATGGTCCCCCGATTGCTTTATACAGAGATAGCACGTTGGAGGAACCTATGGTTCGTTTGTTGATCCTCATGTCTGGTGTATTTCTATTGTTTAATGGCAAAGCGTGGTCGCAAGCGACGCAAGCCCAATTGCAAAGTTGCCTGGTGAAAGCCGGTGCGGGACTTGATCCTGCCGAGCGTGACGATGCAAAGTTTGGATGTATCCAAAAGTTCAGTGAATCCATTTCCGTTGAACGTTGTGCAAGCATCGCTTCAAAAATGGAGTACACAACAACTGAAGATGAAATCCGAAAGTTTTGTATTTTCAGTTTGAAAGCCAATCCGACTTTCTCTCAATGTATGAATGTGGCGAAAGCGACCGAGTACTCTGAAAACGGCGATGAAATTCGCTGGCAGTGCTTGAGACTAATTTCCCCAGGCAATTCGATGAAAGAATGTTTGAAGGTTTCCAAAGATATGGTGATGCCTTATAACAAACGTCGCGCTGCTGATTTCTGCGTCAGTTATTAATGATTACTAATTGAAAATAGCCCGACGTTTTAGCTCTACATTTTTGTAACAACATTGCCTTTTACTAAATAGACAGTGATAATGATAAGGTTTCCTCATTATCACAAAATGCTATTAACCCCGGAAGTGATAAATATTCAGGGACAAGTAAAGGTGTAAAGAAATGACAGATGTTGATGCAAAGACAGCTTCTCCTAAACAGAAGAAGCAAAAAGTTAAGCTGCAGCTAAAGTCTCCTTCCCAACAACGCTCGCGACAAACGGTCGCGACTATTCTTGAAGCTTGTGAACGAATCGTCATTAAAGAAGGATTCTTCGGAGTTTCAACGGACAAAATCGCCAAAGAAGCTGGCGTATCAATCGGTTCGCTTTATCAATTTTTCGGAAATAAAGAATCCGTGGTCTCGGCTTTGATCCAGGACCTGATGGATAAAGATCTTCAATTTTTCCGAGAGCGCGTGAACTACGTTCAAACCTTACCAAAAGAACAAAGAGTCCACGCCCTGATCCAAATCGGAATTGATATCTATTCTATCAAGAGCGAATTACGCTCGCGCCTTCAAAACATTTATAAATATCTACTAGACGCAAATTATTTCGTCGGGATTTTAAATGTTTACGAAGAAGGAATCACCCAATTCCTAGAACCAAAAAACGGACGGGATCCCCGAATGATGGCGCATATCTATGCGGTATCCTTCGAGGGCTTACTGGACGCCGCGGTTGCAAAGAACCCGAATTTTAAAGACGACGAAAAGTTCGTGAAAGAAATTTTCGCGATGTTCGAACCATATTTGTTAGGTTAAATTCTTTTCGAAATGAAAAGACGAGTAAAGCCAGGCCGAAATGCCTGGTTTTTTTTATTCCAAAATAAGCTGATTACTAATTAGTCAAATCTGCTAATTAAATTGAAGTGCAGCAGGAAAACGTGAATTCAAAATGCTTGGACTCTGAATGTCCTCATTTTGCGTGATCGAATCTTGAACTGATGGGCCTTCGCTTCCAATACTGACCAAAGGTGTTTCAGGTAAGCTAGTTTCGATACTTGCCGTGGGAACCCGGGTATTTTCCACAGAATTAACCATTTCGGTATTCACTGAAGGTACCGCTGCAACTTCCATCACTGGTACGACAGGTGTGATAACCACAGGCTGCGCTAAGTTTTCCGCGACTGCTGGTTGTTCTAATAAAATTGTCGGACGAGCTGGAACTTTTGCTACCGGATTGGGAATGTAAACATAATGGGGAAACGAAACGTTCTTGCGATGATGGCGAGTTTCCACTAAGTGCGGATTAAACTGTAAAAAATGGGATTCATCACCGTTGAAGTATTCCAATAATTTAGCCTTCTTCGGGATCTGCGCGAAATTCATTTTCTTCACTTCAATCGCTTGGGCCCAGATTGCAGGCTTAAAATATTTATCAGCTTCTTTTTCAACTTCCAAAGCTGCAGCAAAGCTGGCGTAAAAGTTTTTCGAAGCGAATGCAAAACTTCGGCGAGAATTTCCAATTCGAACTAATTCCGCTAAATCTGTCGTGTTGTAAGTTGCTACCAACTTTTTCACGCCAGTTGGCCCGTGATTATATGCAGTGATCGCCAGTGGCCAAGAACCCAACATATTATAGTTACTTCTTAAAATCTTTGCCGCCGCAACGGTTGCCGCGAACGGATCATTTCGTTGATCAATTTGTTTTGAAATCATACGGTGAGACCTGCCAAGGCTTGGCATAATTTGCCAAAGTCCACTAGCTCCTACTTTTGACCGGGCCATTACGTTAAACGAACTTTCAACGAATATTAACCGAGTAAGTTCGCGCGGAACACCCTGCTCGGTAAAAATCTTTTCAAACTCTTGTAAGTATCTTCCCGAAACATAGATCGCGCGATGGAAGCGGTCTTTTAATCCACGCTGAAACCGGATGCGCTCTTCCGGGATTCCCTTTTGAGAGGCGAATTTCTTCTTTGCGTCTTCGATACGGTTATCGATTTGTTTTTCTTTTTGGCGCGGGGTTAGGTCAGCATTATTATAAATATCATTTAGATTCATAACTTGAAAAACCGTAAATGGTTCTTCCGTGTCGTGAACGAATCCTTCTTTACTGGAAATTTCAGAATACACACGTTTCCAGAAATTAATTCTTGGTCGCAATGCTTCGGGGGGAACGAACGCCAAATGTGAATAGCCCAGAGCTTTATCTTGCGATAAATAGTTCGGAGGCGTCCACGGCCTTTGTCCAGACCATGTTTCTATGAACGTGGGTTGTAAATCATTGGTTCCGACCGGGGTCTGGGATACGCATTTCGTGCAAGTAAAGAAAACACAAACGTAAAGTAATCCCAGGGAAAGTTTATTCATCGTGAATCTACAGCCTCTTCCAAAAGTTCATCAAATAATGCTCTTACATTTGCTTCGTCAGATCCGCCGTTGAACATGAATGAAAAAACGTACTCTCGACCATTTTCTGCAGACGCATAACCAGCAAGACTGGCAACGTTGTTTAAAAGCCCCGTCTTCGCACGAATCCGGCCCCGAACCGCATCATCTTTCATTCGCTTTTTTAACGTTCCATCAACACCAGAAATCGGAAATGAGTTTAAAATGTCATAACGCCATTTATATTCCGACCTTAGTGCCTGAAGGATTTTAACCATTCCACTTGATGAAAAGCGGTTTTCGCGAGTCAGTCCAGAGGGGTTAATGATCTTGAATTGAGATGAGGATAGTCCAGCTTTCACCAAAGCGTCTTGAATACGACGAACCCCCGCATCTAAAGATGCCGCTTTTCCTGGGGAAACGGCTAAATTTTTCGTTAACATTTCGGCGACAAAGTTATTAGAAAACTTATTCATGTCAGCCAGGATTTGCCCGTAGGGTTTACTGGCATATTCCGCAACTAGTTCGGCCGTCGCCGGAGTAACCCCAGCTTTTACTTTCCCGGAAACGGTAATTCCCCGCTGCTCAAGAAATGATTTTAAATTTTCACCCGCCCAAATGTCAGGATTGCTGATGTTCGCGTAAACGACGTGCTCAGTGGCCCTTTCGCCGATCTTTCCCCGAACAATTATTTTTTCCCGTTGGCTGCCGCTGATTGCTACTTTTTCAACGCTGATTTCTTTAACCGCGCCAGCAACCGTTGAAACCCGGTTATCAATATCAAAGTACTCATTTTCGGGATCGATAAATACAACTCCGGCGCTGCCCTTTTTTCCTGCGCGCACGAAAACGTTTACGGAATTCCAATTAAATGAAAGTGCACCCACCGGGGCATCATAAGCACGGGAAACGCGCACGTCCTCGCGGCTCTCGTCATAACGAACGCGATCAAACAAACTATCATCAACGATAATATCGCCTTGGATTTCTTTAATTCCAGAACGCTTAAATATATTAACCAGGTACCACAGGTTTTCAGAGACAAAAGATGGGTCCCCACCGCCTTTAAAATAGATCGGCCCTTTTAAAACTCCTTTAACGGGTTCATTAATGGTTAAAATTTGGGTTTTAAATTGCGTTCCCAATTCTTGATTGGCAACAGAACCCAAAGTCGTCGCAAGTTTAGTGATACTCGCGGGAATCATCATTTTTTCTTCGTTCACAGAGTAAATATTTTTTCCATCTTGATCGACGATCAAAAGACCCAGCGACTCGCGGGGAATCTTATGTTTAGCAAGTATTTGATCGAATTTCGGTTCGGCCAGGACCTGTTTTGAGGCAATAAGTATAAAAAACCCTAAAATACCGGGAACGATACGTTTCCAATCCATGGAATCCTCCGTAAAAACCAGACAAACAAATAGTAACGCGGAACCTTTAATTTACTCAAGGCAGAAGCAATTTCATAATAAAGCCTATGATGAATCGACGCGAGTGGTTTTTAGTAACCTTGCCCTTTTTCGTAACTTGGCTAGTAGACCGTGTCACCAAACATGGTGCTGACGTTTTCACCGAAGGTGTTCACTGGGGCCCGTTTTACATGATCCTTCATCACAATCATGGTGCAATGCTGGGATTATTTTCTGATCTTCCGGAAGTTCTACGTATCGTTACATTGGCAACGACGGGTGCATTCTTACTTTGTACTTACTTTTTGATCCAGTATTTACTGCCCCTGAAATCATTGGTTTTAAGATCAGGATTATCTTTTTTGATGGGCGGAATCTTAGGAAACGTTACGGACAGAATTATCTGGGGATACGTTGTCGACTTCATCAGTTTTAATGTCGGGCAAAAACAATCTCCAGTTTTTAATCCTGCCGATGCCTTTCAATGGATTGGTTACGGAATGATTGTATACGCGCTGGTAAGACAAGGTTCATTATTTTGGCCCGAGAATGATAAACGCCGCGTGTACTGGGTGAACGCACCTTTTCAAAAGAAATATACTTTGTTTTTTGTGTCCGTTGGGCTTTGCTTAAGCTTGATCAGCGCAGTTTTTTCTTACACCTATTTGCGAGTAACATTAGAAGATATTTTAGGCGCGCAGTCTTTAGTCTTAAACCGGTTTTTGTTACCGTTCATGATTACTTACGGAATGATTTGTTTAGTATTTTGCTTGATTACTTTTGCGGTTGGAAAAATCATTTCCCACCGAATTGCGGGCCCCATCTTCAGCTTTGAAAAACACTTACGCAGTATTTTAAGTGATCCTTTATATGACAGGGAATTCAAGCTGCGCGCAGGTGACGAGCTTAAGCATTTAGAATCAGTGGCCGCGGAATTAGGACTTCAGATTAAGAACCTGCACCCACAAACTCCACCCCCGCAGGACCCTGGATCTGTTCAATAGCATCAAAATAAATTCGTTTCGGTTTTTTCTGCTCTAAAAAATAGGCCGCGATGTAATCACCGTCGGGATTGCGAACAATCCCGTTGATAAATGCTGTTTGCCATTGACCCTTTTGTTCCCCTTTAGAGAGTTTAACTTTCACCGGTTTTTGTAATGCCATTGCTTCATTCAATTGTGGCATGAAAGAGTGTTCTAAACTATTTAGTGAGTAATAGGGCCAATGAATTTTCTTTTCCATGATTTCTTGCAAGTCTTTTAAACTGGTTTTCGGAACTGCCTTTTCAAAACACTTTAAACCAAGATGTAGACAGGCACGAGCATCATCCAACGCCCGGTGGGCTTGGCCACCGGGTAGACCCAATGCTTTTACCAAAGTTTGCAGCTTGTGATTTTCAACGTCGTTAATTAATTTGCGCGACAATAAACTTGTGCACAGAACTGTCGTGTCCGGAAGGGTTAGGCCCGCTCTTTCAAACTCGTCGGCTAGAAATCCCATATCAAACGGAGCATGATGGGCTAATCCGACAGTGCCATCAAAAAAATTACGTATCTGTTGCGAAACTTCTTTAAACGAAGGTGCCCCTTCGACCATTTCATTGGAAATTCCGTGAATTTGGATCACATTTACGCCCATGGGCCGGCGTGGTTTTATCAAAAGTTGTAATTGATCGACTTCTTTTCCGTCTTTCCATTTCACGGCACCAAATTCGACGATGTCATGACCACGTGGAAATGCTCCACTTGTTTCCAAGTCAAAGGCTACCAAGGTGTGATCGGACCAGCTCTGTTCCAGATTCATGAAATCCTCTTGTTTTTAAAAGCCGCATGAGCAAACCTAATGTCATGTCTTTGCTCAAATTAGTAACTGCTAGTTTACTACTAACCACCATCTTTAGTCCAGTAACGTGGGCACAAACTCCTGCCGGTGGGAATTCGCCTTCTTTTAAGCTGGATGGTGAAGGAACTTTACTAACAAATTTCGTGCGCCGCGGATTAACTCAAACTGAAAACGATCCAGCCTTTCAGGGTTCGTTTCTTTTCAACTTTGGGCCACAGTTTGCGATGGGATTATGGGGCAGCAATGTTCTTTATCCCGAAGGTAGTACTCATCTGTGGCTCAGGATAATGGCGGAAATTAAAATTCCGTTTTCTGAAAACGTCAAGAGCGCTTTGAAATATTCGCAAAACCAATTTTACGCAACCAACACCCGCAATGGAAATACCCTTGGTCTTCACTTGGATATTTACAAATATTTGGTGAGCTACGAAATGGAATCAAATTGGGAAGGCCGTGGCAGCGGCAGTACGCATTTAGCCGTGGGCAAAATATATCCGGTCTTTACCATCTACAATTGGGAAAACTACATTGGCTACAACATGATTAAATCCGAGGGGTATTCTAACTATTTTCATTTTCATAGTATGATTGGACGCCCGTTTTCAAGCTTAGCAGTCAGTGCCGGTGCCTCTATAACAAGTGCCCCGTCCCAATTTAATGGTCGCGGCGAACTGATGTTCATCCTTAAAGCTTCCGTTTTATTCTAATTTTACTCTGATTTTTTATTTAAATACGCGGGCTTTGCTTCGGACTTAGCTCTTTTAGCTTTGGACTCTGAAAGTTGTTTCACGAAATTATCGTAAACATTCATATCCGGAGTCGATTTACCAAACGCTGTTTCAAGCTTACGTTTTGGTTTGTTATCCGGTTTTTCCTTCATGAATATTTGAAATTTCTTGAGCCACATTCTTTGCCGTTGCCATGTCATTACCCGGAACAGTTTCTACGAATAATCCAGAAGTCACTCGAACTTCCGCATCTTGCAATCCCGTAGTTACCGCTTTTAGTTTTTCCATTACATCAATAAATGTCGTTGCGGGCTTTGCAGAGCCACGAACAAACAAAAGATGGTCTGGAATATCAAAGCTATAACCCTCTGGAGTTACCGTAACATTTTTTGCAACGTCATTCATTTGATCAGCGATTGCAGCCAATACGACTTTTGCTGATCCCATATCCAAAAGATCTGGTGTTTTATCGATGGGCTCGACGAAACTTTGCACAGCTTTCATTGGTTCATTCACGAAATCCAAGAAAAGTTTTTCCAAAGTAACTTCTGCACCGTAGTTCTGAAAATTGTATTCAATAATAGAAGGCGTAGAAAAATAGTCAGCAATAGCTTTCTTTTGATCTTCACTCTGACCTAACAGCCACATCACCAAGAAAAACGCCATCATCGCTGTCATGAAATCCGCTAACGCCACCTTCCAGGAACCACCGTGGTGACCCCCGCCAGAGACGATAACTTTTTTAATAACGATCATCGGTTTTTCTTTAGCCATTTAATTATGCTGCTTTCTTAATGTCTTTAGTTGCTTTATCCATCTCGTCAAATGATGGACGTTCTTCCGGAGTAACACTTCGTCGAGCGTATTCCACACATACTAATGGAGGAGCTCCCCGTTGAAGCGCGATCATCGCGGCTTTAATTGCCACTAAATATCTTCCTTCAGCATCGATATCCGCAGCGATTTTAGTCGCCGTTGGACCGATCAAACCGTACGCTCCGAAAACCCCTAACATCGTACCCACCAGGGCCATCGCAACTTTATGTCCGATAACTTCTGTTCCGGCAGTTAAGTAACCCATCGTCTTGATAATCCCTAGAACGGCGGCAACGATCCCTAGTCCTGGGAATCCATCCGCGATCATTTGCACGGCGTGCTGAGCTAGATGTTCTTCCGAGTGAATTGCTTTAATATCCGCATCTAATAAATCATCAACATCGTATGGTGATAATTCTGCGGATAAAGTAATTTTCATCGTGTCACACAGAAAGTGAACCGCGTGGTGATTATGCATGAAGCTTGGATAAGCTTTAAACAGATCACTTTTCTCTGGCGCCTCGATATGTTTTTCCACTCCTTGAGGTCCTTCTTTACGGAAAACCTGAAAAAGTTGAAACAAAAGTTGCAGAAGATCTAAGTAATCTTTTTTCTGCGGGCCTTTTGCCGTCATGGCTTTGATGGAAAGCTTGATACCCATTTTGATTGTCTTCATTGGATTCGCGATGATGTAAGCACCCAATGCCGCTCCACCGATGATGGCCATCTCGATAGGAGTGGCTTCAAAGATGATGGACATATGGCCGCCGGAGATAATAAAAGCTCCGAACACCATTACGAAAACGACAATAATACCTACAAATCCCATAGTCGGTTTTCTCCCGTTATTAATGTTTTCGGCTTTTTGATGTCGAATATTGAGATGTTAGGCTTTAAACTTGTCCAAAGACCGGGGGCATTTTAAGATGAGTGATCTATGAAAAGAAAGTTCGCATTCATACTGATCACGATCGTCCTAACCCTGCCAGTTTTACCGGTTAAGAATATTGCTGGGCTTTGGTCTGGCGCGAATTTCAGTGTGTTCTTACAGAATTTTTCTCAATTAGCTTTCGCCCAGTCGACCCATACCAAAAAAGATCCATTGATTGTGCATCCATTGTTGCGCCCTGACGTATGGGAAGCCGGTCAAACCGGAGAAATTCATTTTGATTTACAATTACCGCCAGGATTTCACGCCTATCAAGATCAATTCATCATCGAAGTAAAAGAGCCAGAAGGCTTTTTGGTAGGACCAACGAAACTAAGTCCCGTAAAAACTTGGTACGACAAGTTTTCAAAACGAGATCGCCAAGGAATGGAAGAAAAAGCACATATTCAAGCCGTACTTGAAGCACCCGCAAACCTCGATTCAAATCTAAAGAGCATAAAATTCCGATTCACCTATCAAGCCTGCACCGACACATACTGTTTATTACCAACAGATAAAATTGTAAGAATTGTAAAAATTAATGGAATTGATTCAAAAAAAATATTAAAGAATATAAAATTACCAGAAAAAATTCCATTTAATTTAGAATTAGGAGATGTTGTTAAGAGAAAATTTATAAAC
>JAZKJI010000259.1:7289-7854 GCA_040384405.1 Bdellovibrionota bacterium | reverse complement strand
TACTGTTTATTACCAACAGATAAAATTATTGAAGTACCAATCAATATTAAAAAATCAAAACTACTTGATCGCGCGAATCCTGAAGGCCAAGAATTCTGGTCAACGCTAAAAGGAATGACCAGTTCTTTACGCCCCGATCAACAGGTCACTTGGTTAACATTTTTACTGACGTTTTTTGCCGGCGTACTAACAAGTCTAACTCCGTGCGTGTTTCCAATGATCCCAATTACTTTGGGAGTTTTAAAAAACACAATGGATCACGGCTCGAGATCACGATTACTCGGCCGCGCCCTGGTTTATCTAGCCGGAATGTCCCTCACCTATTCAGCACTTGGAATTTTAGCAGCCGCGACGGGCGACATTTTTGGATCGATGCTGGGACAAGCATGGTTTCTAATCACGATTTGTATATTTTTATTTTTAATGGCTTTAAGCCTATTTGGAATTTACGAAATCAATATGCCGGCAAAATTACAAACCTACGCGCAGACCGTGGATACTCATTCCAAGCGCGGCGTTTTCATTGCTGGATTACTATCGGGTTTCTTAGCCGCCCCGTGCGTAG
>JAZKJI010000259.1:0-7279 GCA_040384405.1 Bdellovibrionota bacterium | reverse complement strand
TAGCTCCGGTGTTAGTAGGAATTCTAAGTTTAGTGGCTACTCAGAAAAGTTATGTCACGGGCTTTGCGTTGTTATTAAGTTATTCGTGGGGCCTTGGGTTGATATTAGTACTGATTGCGATCTCTACAAGTTTCGTCAAACATCTTCCCCGCTCGGGAATGTGGATGGAAAAATTAAAATATGTATTGGGCTTGTTAGTCATGGGCGCTTTTTATTATTACTTAAATCTTTTACTTCCAAGAAACGCATGGATTTTATCAATCGGCGCTGGTTTGATTTTACTTCCGTTCTTACTAAGACTATTAACTTTTGAAAAAGATGGGCCGCGAAGGCATCCACTTACCTACGGAATCGCCGTCATATTATTGATTATGGGTGCAGCTTTAGTATTTGAATCGACTAGAAATATGCTGGGAATGGGATCATCCGATCCAGTGACGAAAGAAAATGTATCACCTAACTTAGAAAAATTTTGGCAACCCTACGAAGAAAAAGCCTTTCAAGCGGCTTTGAAATCGGGGAAGCCAACTCTCTTAGATTTTTACGCCGATTGGTGTGCTGCATGCCACGAATTAGCGGATCAAACTTTTTCTGACGCGAAAGTGCTGCAAAAAACTACAGAAATGAATTTATTCCGCTTCGATGGCACTAAAGGGTCGACACTGTTTGATGAATTGAAAATGAAATACCAAATTGTTGGGTTGCCTACTGTGTTGATGTTCGATCGCCGTGGCGCTTTGGCTTCGGATTTGGTTTTGAATGAATTTGAGAATGCGGAAAAGTTTATGTTACGGTTGAAAGCGCTCGAAGGGAAATAGCTGCGGGGGATGGACACGCGACGGCGACTGCAACGGACGACTGGTCTGTAACTGCGACTGCGACTGCAACAGTGACGGGACTGAAAACAGGATCGGCACCGGAAAACTGGAACCAAAACTCGTAGTGCGCC
This sequence comes from Bdellovibrionota bacterium, assembly GCA_040384405.1. Taxonomy (GTDB): domain Bacteria; phylum Bdellovibrionota; class Bdellovibrionia; order Bdellovibrionales; family Bdellovibrionaceae; genus JAZKJI01. Next base: position 6,330 of record JAZKJI010000259.1, on the reverse strand, counting down.
GAAAATTTTTTAAGATTAAAGAAATTACTTCCAAGAATTCGGTGTCAGTCTTCAGTACAGTTACAGAAACAGTTTACAGTGCCGTCCCTGTTGCAGTTGCCGTCGCAGTTACAGACCAGTCGTCCGTTGCAGTCGCCGTCGCCGTCGCGTGTCCATCCCCATTCCCATCCCCATTCCCGTCCCTGCCCCGAACTACATCCTCTTAAGCCGAGTTATCTCCATTTTAGCATCATTAATCGCAGCCTGTGTCTGCAAAAGCAGATTATCCTTCTCGGCCATAAGCTTCAAAAGATGCTGAATTCTAACTTCATAAGACTTAATCAAGTTAGCGTGTCGATCGATAAGTTCTTGCACTTTTTGATCGTATTTTCTTTGGTCGTTTACTTTTACGTGGATGTTATGGATTTTTTGGGTGGCATCTAAACCAAAGTGGGAAAGGTTTTGCTCGGTTTTTGTTGTTTGAATTTGCATGCGATCTAAACGCAGTTTAAATGTTTTTGCTAACTCTTCTAATTGGCTTTTTAGAAAAGATTGGTTGGATTCTAACTCTTTTATTTTCTCTATCATTTTTTGTTGAATATTATCTTCTTTTTTTACCGGGGCAGATCTGTCTCTGTATGTATTGTCAAATTCATTTTGCATTTTCACATCCCTGCGAATTACATCGTATTTTCACTGGACATAAAATTCAAACATTCTTATTCTTTACGAGATGATTTCAACAAAAAAGTTTTTAGATTTTTTAGCAGAGACTCAACCGGCATCTTCGCCTCCTCGATTAGCGTTACTTAATTTTATTAAAAACAATTTTGACGAAGAAGATCCGATCACGATGGATGTGTTTGATCGATTTATCGATGCATGCTTAGATTTTCACCATTGGATGGGGCATCGGGTTCAACTGAGTAACGAAATTCAATATCTGATCGAGCAATTTAATCAAATCTATCACGAACCTTTGGATACTTCGAATTTCAGATGGCCCCAAGATTTACAAATTATCGAAGTTTGCCATCAAAAAGATTTAGAAGACCTTGCGTGGGTTTTCGCCGATAAAGTCAGCGATAAAAGCGAGATCGTGAAAGTTGTATTAGATGGAAGTAAACGCGCTCTTATTTTGCGGCATCTTCCCAATCACGCGATGATTGTTCACATCATTGACCGCAAATTTGTTCTTCGTGACGGCGTACTCGAGCCCCTTAAAAAAGATCATATTTTAGCCTATGACCCAACGATGGACCTTACCTCGAAGATCATTCACAAAGTGGAAATGGGACCCCAAATGGTCGCCGAGTTCCGTTTAGAGCAGGGAAAGCTTAAAGGTAAAGTCATTCGCGGGTATTTGTTTCAAAAACATCTGACTTGGGACGGGACTCCTCTGACTCAGGCATTTCAGCTATTTTCTTACCTTAAAAAGACTGAGCAGCTATTTATTGGCCGTGACAAGGATTCTTACTATGGGGAACTCAAGCATCAGCTAGAATTAACCCTAGAAAATTTCCAGGAAGGCGATATCCAACTGCATACTTGGTCCCAGTTCCTATTGGAGCAGGTTGATTTAGCTATCAAAAACATTTATGTTCAGGACGCTCAATTGAGGTCCCTGGCCGAAGATTTGAGCCACAACCTCAAAAAGAAACCGAGCCTGAAACATGAAGAAAGTCGACCCTTCAACCAACCTCCGCCTTAATAAGTTCATCTCCGATAGCGGAGTATGCAGCCGGCGTAAGGCTGATGAATTAATCGCCGACGGTCGCGTGACAGTGAACGGTAAAAAAGTATTCGAATTAGGAATCAAAGTTGATCCCCGTACCGACAAAGTAAGTGTCGATGCAAAACCAATCCGCATCGAAACTGAAAAAGTTTATTTCAAATTCCATAAGCCAAAAGGTGTTCTGACAAGTATGGCTGATCCGTTGGAGCGTCCAACAATTCAGGATTATGTTAAGGACTTTCCAATTCGCGTATTTCCGATTGGCCGGTTGGATTGGGACTCTGAAGGATTAATTCTATTAACAAACGACGGCGATCTTTCTCAACAAGTCAGCCATCCAAAGCATGACGTAACAAAAACTTATTTAGTAAAAGTAAATGGTCAGCCTGAAAAAGTTCAACTCGAAAAATTACTAAAAGGTGTATCGATCGTCGGTGGCCGCGTAAAAGCAAAACATATCGAAAAAGTTCGACGTCCCGATGGTTCTGATCAGTACGACTGGTTAAAGATTGTAATCACCGAAGGTAAGAATCACCAGGTTCGCCAAATGTTCGCAAAAATCGGATTCGACGTTCTAAAACTTCAGCGGGTTGCCATCGGCCGATTGAAACTTGGACATTTAGAGCGCGGTGAAATCGAACCATTAAATTACGAGCAGATCAAAAAGATTTTTGAACAAGATCTTCCTGAACTTAAAAAAGATAAGAAAAGCCACCTTGGTAAAAAACGTTCAGAGAAACCGCTTCGCCCTTCTAAAAAAGTTCGGCCGAAAGCTTTCACTCAGCCCGAATAAACCCGCCATCTCAAGTTGAAACAGAATTACACGTCTCAACTTGGGAAAGGGCTAGAAATCCAGGGCCAGATCCCTACTTTCGTTAAATTCGCCTCTAGAAGTCCGATAACTTAAGTATGAAAGTACTGGCAGTCCTACTTACATTACTAGTTTTCCAAACGGTTCATGCACAGTCGCAAGACATCAGCATCGTGAACGTCAGAAAAAATATTACGCTAAGTAATGAGGAAACAGCCTACCGTGACTATTACCTAAATGGTGGCAGTGACGACGGAATCAAAAAAGGCCAAGTGCTAAACATAGTCAGAAAAGTAGTAGCAAGAGATTACTCGGGCACCCAAACCTACGGTGATATCTTTATCCCAGTAGGCGAGTTAAAAGTAATAGCCGTATTCGGCAAACTAGCAGTAGCCCGAGAGAGTAAAATATTTTCACGAGAAGAACTCCCAGTTCTAGAGCAAATAGGCCTAATGACAGGCGACCTAGTTGACCTAAGAAATCAGTTCTCTCCAACAGGAAAGAAATAAAGAGCTATAAGCTCTCCCAAAAGAACTAAAACTTCCCAACCGAACCAAAACCTCATCAGCATCCGTATCAGAAGCTGAAAACCCTACCCGCCATAACTTCATCCGAGACAAAAAACCGTACCCCTAAATAGTAAAAATTTGAAATCCAAGCAGAATAAGGGCATAAACTGCGAATGGATAATTACGTAAGAGTCCGCTTCAAAAATCTGACCGATCAGGCCGAAGATATTTTAACTTCTTTCGTATTCGAACATGGTGCCACCGGTTTAAGCGAACCTCTGGCATATGTCCAACCTGACTTGGCTTTTGATCCCCGCCTACTTCACCAAAAATTTCATGAAGTAGATGCTTTTTTTGAAGGAATTCCGGCAACTGATTTTTTCAAGGGTGTTACCGATATCGATCCCCAAATTAAATGGGAAGTTTTCACCGAGCCCGTGAAAGATTGGCTCGAAGAATGGAAAAAAGATTATAAGCCATTTCGTTTCGTGAGCGATCTGTGGATTGTTCCAACCTGGCTTGAAGCTCCGCCAGAAGCTAAACTTGTTATTCGAATTGATCCGGGAATGGCTTTCGGAACTGGTACTCATGCAACAACTCAAATCGCAGCGGCAATGATTAACAAAGTTGCGAAAAAAGCTGGCGAAGACTTTTCTTTATTTAAAACTTTGGATGTTGGATGCGGCACTGGTGTGTTGTCAGTTGCGGCTTTTCTTTATGGTTCACGTGATTTGTATGCAATGGATGTTGATCCGGAAGCATTACGAGTAACAAGAGAAAATTTTGAAAAGAACCAAGTTATCGGCGGGCACATTTACGAAAAGCCATTAAACGAAATTAATGAAAAATTTGATTTAGTGATCGCAAACATCATCGATGGGGTTTTACTTCAGTTAAAACCAGATCTACTTCGCGCGATGACTAAAGGCGGTTCATTAGTACTTTCCGGAATTTTGACGGACCGGGAAGATACCTTTATTGAAAAATTCATGGACGGAACTAACTTACAAATCATGCAACGACTTTCAAAAGACGATTGGGCAGGTTTTTGGTTAGTAGATAAGTCATGAGAAAGTACTGGATTGACGAAGCGGATATAACTCCGCCCCTCGTTTATCTGCGCGGAACTTCATTCCATCATATTTGCGATGTTTGCCGGCAGGGCGTTGGCGATGTCATCGGTGTAATGTCACCATCAAACAAACTCTACATCGTGAAAATTCAAAGCGTTGGCAAAAAAGAAGCAGTGGCCGAAGTCCTTGAAGAAAAAACTCTCCCAACATTACCGAAGCCCTATGTTCATTTAGCTTTGTGCATTCCCCGCTTCCCGGTTTTTGAAACTGTTTTAGAAAAGTCAGTTGAACTTGGAGTAAAATCCATTCAACCCTTATTTTCGGAAAACAGTTTTATAAGAACTCCGGAAAAGTGGAAAGAAACCAAAAAAGACCGTTGGGATCGAATCATCAAATCAGCGCTTCAGCAAAGTGGGCGCGGCGATAAGCTGATTTTATCCGAGCCCGTGAAGCTGGACCAATGGCGTGATCAAATTAACCTTTCATCCCAGCAAAAGTGTCTGTTTGCTTATGAAGGGCCATCCCATAAGCCAATCAAGGAAGAGCTTCAGGCTTGGGATTTAAAGGCCATCGAAGACGTTTGGATCCTGGTGGGCGGTGAAGGTGGGTTTTCCACGCGCGAAGTCGCACTGTTGCAAGAAAAGCAGGTTTCAGCGGTAACTTTGGGAGAACAGGTTCTCCGTGTCGAAACGGCTTGCACTGCTTTAGTCTCGATTCTAAAGTATGAACTGAATCTAATGAGGTCATAATGGAAGATTTTGAATTTAAGCCGTTAGCCAAAGGTCTTGGATTTCATCAAACTAAAAAACAGGTCGAGGAAACTTCACCTGAAGAAATTCCAACTGAAATCCAGTGGGCAACAAAATCCATGGAAAGTCGCGGAATGAATCTTTTAGAAGAAGAGTTCACTCCCCCACTTCCACGAACCGCAAACCCTCCACAAAAATTGGCAGTTACCGAAAACGCATCAACGGCACCAACGCTTGATGAGTTAATTAAAAACTTAGAAAAAAATCGCCTTCCAACTGAAAAAGCAAACATCAATCAAAAAGTCGTAGCCGAAAAATTGTATGCATCAGCAACAATTTCTTGGGGCGCAGGTTTCCTGGATGGAATGCTAATTCTGGCGTTAACATTAATTTCTTTCATCACATTACTAAGCATCACAAATGTTGATTTAGTTCAAACGTGGACAATGGCCTATTCACCAATGTTAGCAATTTCCAGCGTTGCCGTTTTAATCATGATGGGCTTTGTATATTATAGCGTGCATCGCATTTTCCTGGGCGCAACTCCGGGCGAGTGGGCTTACGAACAACAACTAGGATTACCAAAAGACTTGGATCAACCAAGTTACCAAGCAAAAATTATTTTGCGAAGTTTCCTAAACGTTATAACGGGATTCCTGTTTTTTCCAATCCTAGCAGCGCTAACAGGAACTGATCTATTAGGTTCAATCACTGGCGCCCAACTTTACCAGAGACGCTAGGTGGGAAAAGCACTTCCCCAAGAAAAATTAATCCAAGAACTAACAAATATCCGAAAAGGAAAAAAAGTAGTTTTCACAAACGGCTGCTTTGACCTATTACACATTGGCCACATCAGATACCTACAAGAAGCAAAAAACGAAGGCGACATCCTAGTAGTAGCCCTAAACTCAGACGAAAGCGTAAAAAAACTAAAAGGCCCAGAACGCCCAATCCAATCAGAACAAGACAGAGCAGAAATTCTAGCCGCACTAGCAAGCGTGGACTACACAACTATATTCACCGAACAAACACCCATCGAAGTCATTCGTAAGATTAAGCCTGATGTTTTAGTTAAGGGCGGAGACTGGAAAAAAGAAACAATAGTAGGCTGGGACTTCGTTGAGAGCTACGGCGGAGTTGCAAAGAGTTTGCAATTCATCAACGGAAAATCAACAACGGCAATTATCGAAAAAAGCAAAAAATAATACAAGACCGCAACCGAAACTGTTCGTCGAAACCGTTTCCGACCCGTACCCGTCGCCAATTTCAGCGCAGGAACAACATCAGTTTCAACTTCAACTTCAGCAACAACTTCAGAATCAAAAACAGTTTCATCAATTTCCAACCAACCATATTCTGAAAACTCCTAAACGGTAAAACTTCCCAATGCTTCAACCGCAAACTAATTGCTGCCATCCCCAACAGTCAGTGCATTCCCCCCCAAAGAGTAGGTGGTAGTGCCACCACAGAATTT
>JAZKJI010000258.1:0-17746 GCA_040384405.1 Bdellovibrionota bacterium | reverse complement strand
TGGGTTTTTCCCGCGGAATGACCCGGGCCTCGTGCCCTTCAGCTCCTGGAGTAGCACATCGTGTGCGTCGCTGAGATCATTCCGCGGGAAAAACCCACCGCACCCGCGCCGCCCTCCGTGCGTGCTTTTTGGGCACAGCGCATGGGGGCCGCACGGGAGAGAAAAGGCTGTTACACTCGCGACTCTTCGTTAAGAGCGAACACCATGCTTAGAAAAAATCAAAAAGATTTTACACAAGTTGAGGAACATAATTTTTCTTGGCGATTCTCTGCCGCGAATACCGGGGACTTTAATTGGAGAACTGGATTTCTCCGAAATTCATTTTAGATTGTCGGGCCAACGCCTGTCCTAGATACGATTTCGATTCGCAATGAATTGCGAAGTTTTCTTTTCTAAAATTGCGTAGCAATTTTATTGAGCCTATTAAAGAACGAATTTAGGTGGCTAATTTTTTGATGTCGAGCTGGCATGGGCTTTTGCGGGAAAAATCGCGCGGGGTTTTTTTAGGGGCTCAGCGCTCCCTGGAAGGGAGGCCCGAAGGGCAGCTGAAGCCCATGGATGGGCGGCCCCTAAAAAAAGGCCGCGCGATTTTTCTCGCAAAACCCTGACGGGTTTCGCATTAAAAAATTAGCCACCTAAATTTGTCATCTCGAACATTGGGATTATTATTGATAATACTATAATGAAAACTACCACACCCATTACGATTGTAATTACTGGGCTGATAAGACTCGTCATACTTTCGATCTTACTTTTTACCTGAAAATCATATGCATCAGAAACCTGGCTTAACATATTTTCTAACTCACCAGTCTTTTCACCGATATTAACCATGTGAATGACGATTGGTGGGAATTGTCCTGATCTCTTTAGCGGAGCGGCTATGCTTTCACCCTCGCTAATATTGTTTCTTGCCTCATCGATGGCTTTTGCTACTACTGAGTTGTTTACTACGTTTCTTACTATGTCTAAGGCCATTAGCATTGGTACGCCGCCTGTTAGTAGCGTTGCTAATGTTCTTGTGAATCGGGCTACTGCTACCATTCTTATGATTTTTCCGAAGAACGGGATTGTTAAGGAAAATGCATCCCAAGTTGCTGAGCCTGATGGTGTTTTTTTCCAGTTATTAAATAATAAATAACTTATTACTATTACGCCGACGATTAAGTACCAATAATTAACCATGAAACCGCTGATGTCGATGATGGCTACTGTGTACCACGGTAGTGTTAACTCTGGTGCCGAGTTAAAGATGTCGACCATTTTTGGAATTACGAAAACGAATAGACCGAATAATATACCCATGATTACTACGATCATGATGATCGGGTAGGTCATTGCTGATGTTACTTTTTGTCTTAGTTCGGCAGATGCTTCGGTGAATTCTGCTAGTCGCATAAGAATAATTTCTAAACTTCCAGAGGCCTCGCCGGCTTCGACCATGTAGATATAAATTTTGTCGAAGATGTTTGGGTACTTTGCTAGTGCCCGGTAAAATTGGCTTCCTTCGTTGACCATGTTTTTACAGTCAGCCAAAGCTTCGGCCAAAACCGGGTGTTCAACTTGTTCTGATACTGCGGCTAAGGCATCAACTAGCGGGATGTTTGCTTTGATTAACGTTGCTAACTGTCTTGTCATTAATGACAAATCTTTTACGCCGACTGAACCCTTTAACTTTGGTTTTTTTCCGCGGCCATCGGGTTTCTTTTTATCTTTGATGTCGGTGATGAAGTAGCCATCTTTTTTGAGTTTGGCCTTCGCCGCGCGCAAATTATCGGCGTCAACGACGCCTTTAATATTTTTCCCGTCTCGGGTTAGGCCTTTGTATTCAAAAATTGGCATATATTAACTATATATCAAGTTGAGTATTGCTCAACAGTTCTTCGATGGTAGTTACACCACTGAGTACTTTCATAATACCATGGTCGCGGAAGGTTTTCATGCCGTTCGCTACTGCTTGGCGTTTGATGGTATTACCGTCTTTACGTTGCATAATTAAAGATCTGATGTCGTCAGTTACTTGCAGAAGCTCTTGGATCAGAGTTCGTCCGACGTAGCCTTTTTGATTGCAGTGATTGCAACCGACCGCTTTACAGACATTGGCGTTAGCAACTTGGGATCTTGAAATTCCTAGCATAGATAATTCAATTTCTGACGGATGATACGGAGCTTTGCAATGAGGACAAAGTACCCGAACTAGACGTTGGGAAATAACACCCAAAATTGAAGTCGCGATTAAGAAAGGTTCTGCACCGATATCGATCAGACGGGGAAAGGCACCGGCAGCATCGTTTGTATGTAAGGTAGAAAACACTAAGTGACCCGTTAATGATGATTGAACCGCAAGTTCGCAGGTTTCCAAGTCACGAATCTCTCCCACCATTATGACATCAGGATCTTGACGGAGAAAAGATCTTAAGCCGGCGGCAAAGGTTAATCCGATCTTTGCGTTTACTTGTACTTGGCCTAATCCGTGAAGTCGTTGCTCCACCGGATCTTCAATCGTCAGGATGTTTACATCGGGCTTATTTAGTTTGGATAGACACGCATACAACGTCGTTGATTTACCGGAACCAGTTGGGCCCGTTACTAGCAAAATTCCGTAGGTGCGGGTAATTAAATCATCAATTTTTGTTAACGAGTCTTCTGAAAAACCAATTTGCGTTAACTCTAAAACGACGTTTGATCTATCTTGAAGACGCATAACTAATCGTTCACCAAAACCGGTTGGAACGGTCGACAGACGAATATCGATATCTTTTCCGCCAACCTTTAATGGAATACGACCATCCTGGGGTAAACGTTTTTCCGCGATATTTAAATTTGCCATAACTTTAATACGGGAAGTAATCGCGTTCTGAAGTTTCTTAGGTGGTTTAAAAATATCGTAAAGCACACCGTCCATTCGGAAACGGACGACCATGTCTTTTTCATAGGGCTCTAAATGAATATCAGACGCTTTTTCTTTAACGGCGCGGAAGAGTAGTGAGTTAACCAATTTGATAACCGGGGCATCGTCTTCGCCAGCCTCTAATAAATCGATAATTGGATCATCAAGATCGTAATCTTCGTCCTCGATTTCATCCATACCGGAAAGATTTGCGGTACTTTTTTCGTAAACTTTATTAATCGCATCTTGAAGTTTTTGTTGGGTCGTAATTAGTGGTCTGACCTTTTTTCCGAACAGAATACGTAGGTCATCAATGGCTTTTACGTTTACCGGGTTACTAGTTAATGCGATTAATTGATCTTGTTCCTCTTTGAACGGAAGTATCGAGTGCTGCTTGGCATAGTTAATTGGAAGGTTTCTGACTAAATCCCCAGAAATATCACCAATCGGAATTTCCTTGATGAAGTCTAAGCCTAATTCTTTACAAAGATCAGAAACCAATTCTTCCGCGCTGGAAAAATCACGTTGGCCAAGGGCTTCGCCGATTGAAATAGGGCGTAGAACTGAAGTATTAGCTAACACCGTTTTGATCTGCTCGGCAGATAGGGATGTTGCTTTGGATAGAATATTTTGAAAATCCATTTCGCCTCACTGTAAATTCCATTTCGCACACAGCTTGCGCGGTATCTAGAGGAATTTTTATTTTTTGCAGCTACACCTTAAGAGGAGTGTCCTTAGCGAACACTCCTTATAAGCTGGATCCGCTTATTCTTGGGATTTAACTTCGGTTGGTTCCGGAGCATTTTTAAGTGCGGTATTCTTTTGGATATCATTGATTTTATATCCGTAAGGATCTTTTCCGCCGCCACCTTTGACGAAAGCAAGTCGCTCGTCCAATTTATTTCCTAACACTTTTCTTTGGTCTTTTTTATTGCGAACAATTTTTGGAGTTAAGAATACAAGCATATTAACTTTTTCTTTTTGTAGCTCGCGTCCTTTGAACAACCATCCAATGATAGGAATATCTCCAAGGAAAGGCACCTTGTTAACTGATTCAAGCTCTACGTCTTTCATCAATCCGCCCAGTACTGCCGTATCTCCATTTTCAACTGTAATCATCGTTTTAAGATTTCTCTCCGATAATGGTTGGGAAATATCTGACAGAGCTTTCGGAGCAGAAACGTTATTTGTAACCTGTTTAATTGTCTGCTTGTAATCCATTCGGATTGTTTCGGATGCAGGACTGATAAACGGTTTGATGTTGATTCTGATCGTTGCTTTATCGAACTGTACGGATTGGGCAGATGGTGATGTAGCTGTTGCGGCAGACGTCGTTAAACCAATCGCCACGTTATCACCGACCTCGATTTCCGCTTCTTGATTATCCATCGCCATGATTTGCGGCGTAGATAAGATATTTGTTCGGCGATTTTTCTTTAACAAAGAAATGAACGCCGCGACGCTTGGAACTTGGAAAGTTTTTTCCGTCAAAGCATCTTTCGCTGTAACGGTTCCGCTTGTAAATGGTAAGACGGCCGGAGAACCAGCGGCACCCGGAAGCGGGCTAAGAACACTGGCGATATCAACGCCGGTATTAAATCCGCCTTTACCGTAACCACTGCTGCTATATTGGTAGTACCCTGTACCCCATTGATCAGTGTCGTTAATAGACATCTCCATAATCACTGCTTCAACATAAACTTGATCGCGTGGAGTATCTAATTTTCCCAGTAAATTTAGGACAACATCGTAATCTTGTTTGCTGGCAAGGATCACAAGGCTATTCGTATTTTTGTCGGCCGTAATTTTAACGTCACCACCAAAGATATCACCGCTTGATTGTGCAGCTCCTGCGAATCCAAACGGCTGACCACCAAATCCAGTTGGTGCCCCCGGTTGAGCTTTCGGAGCGGCCTCTTTCGCAATGCCAGAAAGTACCGTGGCAATTGCTGTCGCATCTCCGTGCTTAACGTAGTAAACGTTAACGCCACCAGAGTCTTCCGGTTTAATTCGGAAATCTAATTGAGAGATCAATTTTTTTACGCGTGCGATACCTGATTTGTTTCCCACGACGATAATTGAATTCGTGCGGTCATCCGGTAATGCCATGAAATAACTTGCACCTTGTTGCGAAGATGCGCCAGCCCCGGTGCTTCGACCAGGAAAACGTGGAACACCTGCAGAGAAAGATCCTCCGCCGCCACCAAAACGATTTCCACCCGCTGCTCCGCCTTGACCTTTATTAACGATTTTATCCACTAGATCCGCTAGATCTTTTGATTTCGCAAATCGAACGGGGATTACTTCTAATTGTTCTTCAAATCCCGGCACATCTAATTGATTTAAGATTTTCATTACGCGATCCACGTTGGATCCGTAATCAGACATGATGATTGAATTTGTTTGCTCGTAAATACGGTATTCACCATCACGAGAAGAAAATAGACTCATAATTTCCCGTTGTACTTGGGCAGCTGAAATATGCTTTAAATGGATGATTCGAGTGATCATCTGATCCGTATTTGGATAGTACGAACCAGAGTAGATTTCGATACTGTCACGTTGTGCTTGTCGAGATTGCTTTACTTTCAAGAAACTTCCGCTTGGAACGATAGTGTAACCGTTAACTGCCAATGCAGATAGAAATGCACGGTACGCCTCGGCTACCGTAATTTTACTTGGAGCAATAATCGTGATTTTTCCACGAACGCCCGGATCAATAATGAAATTTCGACCCGTCAATTCGCTCATCGCTTTGATAAGGTCAGTGATCTCGGCATTCGGAAAATCGAATGATTCAATTGTTTCAGGGAAATTTTCGTTAGTGATTTCTTCGGCACTAGCCAGGTTAAATTTCTGCTGTTGTTTTTTGCTCATCACCTGGCTGGTTGTATTTCCGCCATTGATATTATTTCTTGATCCGCCAGAAGTTGTAAGTGGAGCGCCACTGCGGATTGCGCCCGGGCGTGAACCTCGTGTAGAAGCCGGTGGCGGCAATGCACCTGCGGAACCCGCATCGATTGGTGGAGGAGTCATAACTGGCTCGTCGAACTCATCTTCGGCGTTAAACGTCTGAGCCATTAAATGAGCTGGCAAAATTAATCCCGCCAGTAATGCGTAAAGTACCCGTCGTCCGAGTAGGTTTTTTTGAATCATCCTTGATCCACCTTTTCTTATTTAGTAATGGTGTAGTCGAAGTTTTCGACTTTACCATTTCGTTCATTTCCAATTTTTAAACTAGTTGAATTTCTTAAAGCTGCGTAAAGTTCCATGGCTTGTTGTACGTTTGTCACCGGAGTTCCGTTGACAGACGTGATTACATCCATTGGCATTAAACCTAATTGGGCAAAAATGCTTCCCGGTTGAATCTCTAAAATTCTAAATCCGTAAATTTCACCAGTTCCCGGTCTTTTTGCAGGAACTGCGCGGGCTTGCATCAAGACGCTCGATAAATCGCCGGTATATTTCAGTAGGTCAGCCTGTTTAATTTCGAATTTATTTTCACCTAAAACTTTTACGTCTTTGCCGCCACCAGCGGAAGCACCGGTTGGAGCAGGGGCGTTTGAACCAAAGTTAAGTTTGGATTCCATTTTTAACTCGATATATTCCATTGCTCCGGTCGAGTTGTTACGAATAAAAACTTTTCCTCGCTCAATTCTTTCAATAACCGCTAAGCCTTCAATTTCTTTCTTAGTGGTATAAGATAGAACCTGGTTTTTATTTTTCACATCAATTGAGGCCATTGATTTTTCAGGATTTGAATGAACCAACGTTCCTACCAGTCCCAGTGGCAATTGCGATAATACCGGTGCCGCTTCTTCTTGCTTGTCCTTTGTACCATTGGCGGAAATTGGATCAGGAATCATTCCGCTGGAAGCAAAAATATTTCGAGCGCGGATACTTTCCAAACTTCCACGCTGAGTTACGTTGTAAGCCATTTGCTGTTGACCGCGCGGGGGCAACTGAGTTGATGGCAACATGAAACTTCGAGTATAAAGAATGGCAATATCGGCAATTAATAAAGCGATAAAAGCCGCAAGTACCCAAGGCAGAATACTCTGTCCCCAGACATTGGCATTGGTTCTATTCGTCGCAAATCCTTTGAGCACGTCTAAGACCCCGTCCGTGAAGCCTGTTGTTGTAATTCAATATCAATATATATTAGCAAACGAGTATTGCCAGAGCATGGAAAAAACACCTGGGCGTTGGCCGCGATTTTAATACTCGACTTTTATCGGGTGGGGTTTTGCGGTTTTATACTGGACTTGGTCTGGGTTGGGAAGGTTGTCCGCAGCCGAAGCCGTTCGTCGCATCCGTTTCCGTCCCGTTTACCGTACGGTTTTTCGTTGGGAAAATAAAAACCCACACTTTTTTGGTGTGGGTCCTATTAATACTTTTTTATGAATCAGTAAAAATTATTGGCTTACCAACAAGGTGAAGTGCTGATGTGGTATTCTTGTCTGTCTGTTAGACCTCTTCCATTTACTCTTGCATACGTGTTTTGAGTTCCTGGTTGGTATAATACTCCGGCTAAATCTGTCCACTCGTATACTTCATAGTAACGAACCCATTGGTTGCCGTACGCGTAGCCTACGAAAACTTGCTTACAGATTACTTGTCCTTGGGCATTTGTTCCGCAGACGGTTTGGTAGATTGGACCTTTTTGGCATTGAACTGATTTTTCCATGATCTCGCTTTGAGTTTTAGATTTTGTCAGACGAGCATTTAAATCAGCAGCTTGACCAAGTTCTGCAGCCGGAATGAATTCAGTGTTTTGTAATTTTTTAACATTCATTTTAAAAACGATGGCATTGTCATCGTCGTCGCCATCGACATAAACCTTAACTTTTGCCACACCTTTACTATCAACACTTACTTTTGATTTGTAAGTTCCAACTGGTACAGCTTGAGCGCCATCTTCTGTCGTATTAACGGTGAAAGATTTAATAGTCTCAATTGTTCCCCGAAAATCGGTTTTACAACCGGTCATAAGACCCACGATCGTCGCGATAAAAATTAGGTTTTTCATAGGAATTCCTCCATAGAGTTAAAAGTACGTTGCACCATCTATGATGCTAAAATTTCCAATGGGGGAGTCAAGGGTGTTTAACATAATGTTTTTAAAAAGCGATGTGCGTTGTGGGAATATTGTGATTGAAAGTGGGAATGTGGTTGGGGGGAAGGTTGTCCGCAGCCGAAGCCGTTCGTCGCACCCGTTCCCGTGCTGTTTACCGTACGGTTTTCTGATTTATTAATTGATCTGTAAAAAAACCGGTTTAATGAGGTAGTGTCCTTCACGCTTGTTTCGGACTTGGTTTTAATGCAACGTTTCTGGAGCGCTCAGGTTTTTTTCATTCATAAAAAACGGTAATCGGTACGGAAGACGGGACGGAAACGGGTGCGACGAACGGCTGCGGCTGCGGACAACGGCTGCGGACAACGGGTGCGAAGAACGGCTGCGGACATCATAAACACTGCAGTAAAAGTAGGGGCGCCCTTCGTAAATTCTTAGCCGGATTTAAATGATATGCCAAATTATCAATAGGATTCGGTGAAAACTTTTCGACCACTTTCCAGCGAACCAAACCTTCCGTTTCCCCTAAGACTGTTTTCCCCAGTAGAATTGCTTCGCTGGGATCGCAATTTTCTGCGTTAATTTGGGCTAAATTTGATACTTCCGAAACTTTCACATCTTTTCGATCAATGAAAATTTCAGGAATCCAATCAGGCACTTTTTTATAGATCATTACTTTTTTAATTTCTGGATGATCATGAATGTAGCGAGAGACTTCGATGATATTATTTTGCGGAGCAAACCAGGTCGCAAAGAACCAAAGAAATAAATTAAATGCTAGTAAACTGCGCCAGCGGAAACGGTGAAGTTTTCTTTCGGCCCAAAGATTTGCGATCAGTGGACACAGTGCTAAAAAGTATATTGGTAATACGGGAATTAAAAATCTTTCGAATTTTTGCGCGATCACGGAATGGGTGACCACAAAAATCGCAATAATTGCCCACCAAACCCAGGTACTGCGCCAGTATTCTTTTTTAAAGAAAACTGAATCTTTATACAAAAACCAGGGGATTAAACCTAAAGTGAAAAGTAATCCAGGATAGGTGGCGACACTTTGGTTTCCGTATTCGCTGCCGTGACTTAAATTATATTCGATTAAACTTCGAAGTGATCCGTGAAAACGTCCGACGAAATAAGCATCCATTAAACCTATCAACACAAAAAGGCCTAAACCTATTCCTGCTGTCAGGTAAAGGTGCCGCATGTTTTTATGCCGTAAAGTAAGTAGCGGAAAAATCAATGCACACGTCCCGACCTGGGGACGCAGTAAAAATGCGATGCAAACGCAAACGGTGCCCACAATCAAAATATTTTGACTTAATTTGGAAGATACAATTCCCGGTGCTTTATTTTGATCAAATGCCGAGTGTTGGGTGTCGTAGACCCAAGCGCAAATCGCCGCGATAAATAACCACGGAGCAGTTAGCGACTCGAACATCGGGCGAGTCAGGATAAATGGAATGAAATAACAAAATGCAAAGACAACCGGAAGTTTAAAGGACTCATTTATTTTATAGCCCTCGGCCTTCAAAAGGTAAAATCCTGCCAACATAATCAAGGCATGGGCTAAGCCAATGATCACCAACATAAAACGATATTGGTGGTAAGGATCATCAAGTCCGAGTGTGTAACCTACTTTCGCTGCAATCCAAAATGGAATCATCTGCAATGGAGATTTCACATCTTCAGGCTGTAAAAAACCGGAAGGCGATGTGGATTGGGCGGGCAGGTACCGGGTAATTCCTGTCCAATATTCATCCGTACCCATGAAGCCGTCGTTAATTAATGCACACAAAAAAACGATACTTATAAAAATGATCGCCGATAGGGACATTTTTAACTGCATCAAATTCTGAAGCCGCAAATTTTTTATCATAAATAAAATGGCTCGAGATTTACTAATTGATCGTGGGATGGATGCAGAAATGACGGCATTTCCTGGCCCGGACGTATTAATGAATAAACTCCAAATGGAATTTTCCCTGATATCCAGTTTTTTGGTGCTCGCAAGGCAATATCATTCCGCATTTGAACGTAACTTAAAAATTCTGTCGGTCTTAAGTGATCAAAGGCAGCGTGCAACAATGTTTCAAAAATATCCGGATTATCTACATGCAAAAACTGCAAGTACCGAAAATGGAGAGGGACTTCAATTCCCAAGCGATGAACGGGCTTGGTTAACGGCCGAGTCCACCCGAATAAATTTCCGAACTTTAAAAACTGCCGGAAGTTATGGGCTTTACTGTCGTATTTGTAAGGAATGAAATCTTGAAACGGCGATTGATCCCAGGGTGCCATGCAACCCACAATGCGTTCTTTAGAGTCCATAGCGATAATAAAATCATCTAATGATAATGCCCGCCAACGGGAAAGTACTTCATCTACTTTTTGTGGAGTGGACGTCGGGGATAAATTTTTTAGAGCACTTTTTCTGGCGATGTACTCGATTAATTGTTCACGGTTAGCTTCGGAACCCGCTTGCAGGTGAAGGTGGGGTAGGGGCGGCGAACTCCACGGCCATTTGCCATGTAAACTGATCACTTGAAACCGGCGATACAAATGGTATCTGGGAAGTTCCCTTTTTACCGAACGCGGGCGAATAAAAGCGTTCAGCGACTGAGCCTCGGTCATATTTAAAATCGAAAAAATATGATCAATATTAAATTCGGCCTGTACCGCATCTAAAAGTGGCGCAAAGTGCTGGCTCCATTCTTTTATAACTTGTCGTTGATAAGTAATTCGTAAATCTTTTCCGTAGGCGATTCTTTTAATCTCACCATCAATCGGTGCATCGAAAACGATAAAAGTAACGCAGCCAAAAATCTCTTTTTCAGCATCGTCAGTCAGCATATAAGTCGCAAATTCTGGACTTTGCAGTTCATAGGGTGCCGAGAATCCACAGGGACGTGCGACTTTAATTTCCAAATTCCCGGAAAGCGTGAATTTTTGGTAAAATTCATTTAGATCGGCATCATGAACGGCAGTCGTTCGGACAACCTTCATAGATTTTTATCCCATACGTGATCTGTGACATTTAACAGGAAGTTTGTGTATCTGGCCGCGACGAAAAAATAATCAGAAAGCCGGTTTAAATAAATTACTTCACTTTGGTAGATCGGAAACTTTTCGTAAACGGGGATCATTTCTCGTTCCGTGCGCCGGCAAACAGTTCGGCAAACGTGAAGGCGTGATGAAAGCTCGTGCCCGCCCGGTAAAATAAATTCCTTCAAGGGCGGGAGTTGTTCCGTCATCACATCAATGGCTTTTTCCAGAGCTTCTATATGGTTATCGCTGATCACAGGCATTAACTTTAATTTGGACTCATCGGCTGTCGCTAAACGGCTTCCTAAATTAAAAAGGTGATTTTGTGTTTTTTCTAGATCTGAAAACAATGTTTTTAAATCTGAAAGCCCATTAGCAGAATTAGCACCTTGTTTTTCAAGTTTGCGCAAAACCTTATGCAAAGCCGATCGCGCAAGACCAATGAAAGAATTGAGTTCGTCGACGTTGCCATATGCCACAACTCGCACGTCACTTTTGGAAACACATTCGCCGGTGACAAGGCGAGTTTGTCCTTTGTCCCCAGTACCCGTATAAATTGATGCTTTCGGTGGAGTTGTCATTTCTCTATTTTCGAAGGATACTCGATTGCATGTCAATGCAAGGCTTGTTGGTTACAATTCCCCATGCCGGAGAAAAAATTCCGGATCAAACGCCCTGGTTATCCAAATTACCAGAGCAAATCTTGATGTTTGACGTCGATCGCTTTGTCGATCGGCTTTATGAAGGCACATTACAAGAATTAAAAATTCCATACGTAAAAACTGAATGGCACCGTTATGCCGTCGATTTGAACAGAGTTCCGACAGATATCGATCAAGGGACCGTTATCGGAGCGACCGAAACTGCCGGCAAATTTTCCCGTGGTTATCATTGGGCTATCACGACCCAAAAACATTCATTAATGCCAGCGCCGATGACCAAAAAATTACATGACGAATTGACTCAATTAATTTTTGAGCCATTTCACAAAAATATCGTTTCCGAAGTCAGCAGATTAAAGGGGCTTGGCGCCCAAAGAATTTACCATATTGATTTACATAGTATGCCTTCGGTAGGGACCAGCGAACACCGCGACCCTGGCGAAAAGCGCGCTGAAATTGTAGTGAGTGATGTGGATGGAAAAAGTTGTTCCGCTGCTTTTAAAGATCTAGTGATTTCAGCGTATGAAAAAGCCGGATTTAAAGTGGCTTACAATTGGCCGTATAAAGGTGGAAGAATTACCGAACAGTATGGTAATCCATCCCAAAATCATCATTGTATTCAGGTAGAGTTAAATCGCTCTTTATATATGGATGAAGTTTCGAAAAAATTAGATTCCGTAAAAGCGGGTGAATTGCAGAAGAAATTACGATCAGCGCTTCAAAACGTCGTAAAGGAAATTACTAACCTTTAGCGTCATATTCCTGTGCATTGTCTGTAAATGGTTTCATCAGCCGCGGAACTCCGTTACGTTTTTAAGTATATAGATTTGCTTATTTTTTTTCCCGAGGGAGTTGGGTCTGAAAGAAAGTACTAAAAAAACCATCAAGCGATATATCAAGGCACTTTCTTCTATCAAGATTGCCGTGATTGTTATCTCATCGATTGCAGTACTAACCGCCATCGGAACTATCGTCGAAGCAAAGTATGATGCCACAGCCGCACAAAAATTAGTTTATCGCTCTGTTTGGATGTATATCATCATGGGAATTTTTGCGACCAACTTGATCGCGGTCATGGTGGATCGTTGGCCATGGCAGGCCAGGCACTCGTCCTTTATATGCGCTCACGTTGGAATTCTGATGATTATCGTCGGCCAATTTGTGACCGGTACCTACGGATTAGATGGAAGCGTACGGGTAGAGATCGGAAAAAATAATCGATTTGTTACCGTCCCCGAGACTGATATCACAATTTATTCTTCTTTTGACGGCACTAACTACAGCAAGATGCACGAACAAGAAGTTGATTTTTTCATGAAGTCGCCAAAGAAGAAACCTTTGGTTGTGCAGTTAGATGCACCGCTAGAGTTTTTTGATTACGAAAATTACGTTATTCCTTCCAAGCAAGTTCAAGCTTCAACGCAACCTCAGGTTGGAAGTGGCCTTCGATTTCAAATGCGTAATCCAAACGTTAATGTGGTCGAGTGGTTGGTGCAGCGTAATCCGCAAACGACGGCTAGCCATGATTTCGGACCTGCATCTATTCATTTAGGCACGTTGCCGGTGATTGGCAGAAATCGAAACGAAATGTATTTGCAACCCGACGGCGAAAAATTGAAATATGCAGTGTTTAATACCCGCGATAAAAAACCACTTAAAACTGGAACCGCAAAAGAGGGCGATTTAATTGCAACGGGTTGGATGAATTTGGAAATGCGAGTTTTACGTTATCTTCCAAAAGCTGAAGAGACCTGGGAAGTAACTGCGCGGGAAGCACCAACGCCACTGACTTCGCCGGCGGTGAAATTAAGATATAAAGGTAAAGAGCATTGGTTGCTATTAAATGACACCGTTAAATTATTTTCCGATAACTCGGTTTATTTCGTCACGTATGGTAACCGCCGGTTAGATATGGGATTTCCAATCCAGTTAAAAGAATTCGCCATCGAAAGATATGAAGGAACTAACAGACCCGCATCTTACGAGAGTATCGTTGAAGTTCCAGAGCAACCTCCGGCAAAAATTTCGATGAATGAACCGCTTAAATATAATGGACTGACTATCTATCAAGCTAGTTTTCAAGATGGACCTGGTGGACAGCCCATCGCCTCTATTTTTTCTGTCAATTATGATCCGGGCCGCTGGTTAAAATACCTGGGATCTATCGTTATGGTTTTAGGGATTATTTTATTATTTTATTTTCGTAAACGTTTCCAACGCAAAGAGGTGCAAGAATGACAATGATTTCACGTGTGAAATGGTTCGGACTAATTGCGATATTATTTACGACGTTAACGGTGAACGCATTGCCAAAGGGACAGCTGATCAGAGCATTGCCGGTTCAAGACGGCGGAAGAATAAAACCCTTCGACAGTTTTGCCTTAGAGACCTTGGAATTAATCCACGGAAAATCAACCTTAAATGGAAAGCCTGCTTACGAAGTTGTGATGACTTGGTTATTGGCACCGCAAGCTTGGGAAGGCCAATCGTTTTTCCATTTAGATAATCACGAAGTAAAAAAAGAATTAGGACTTCCTAAAGAGCAAAAGCATTTTACCGGGCAAGAGTTATTCGGAAACGAAAAATTTTCGACCCTTCGCCAAGAATTGGAAAACCGGCGTCAGACGAAAGAAAAATTAACTCCGTATTACCAAGCCATTCAACGAATGGAAAACCAGTACGTCGTGTTTTCTGAAATCGCCAGCGGAAATATGTTCAGGGCCGTTCCACCCAGGGAAGGTACAACTTGGGTATCCTTGCGGGAACTGAGTAATGAATTCCAAGTTAGTTTTTTAGAAATGTCCCAAGGATTTTTGGCCCAAATCGGGGCTGAGTCTGCCGGTAACAAAGACGAGTCCGAAGCCGCGAAAGAAAAACTCGATCAAAACGTAGAAAAATTTATGCTTCGGGCGTGGGGTGAAAACACCGCGCTTTATCCGGAATTAACCAAACCGAAATTAGAAGTTTATTATAATATTTATCATCCATTCCGTTGGGCCTATGTTTTTTATTTACTGGCGGCTGTCACATTGTTGTTGGTTTGGATTGCGAACAAACAACAACTAATGAAAGTTGTTTGGTCATTAGCTGGCTTTGGATTTTTCTTACATGTGCTTGGATTTGCAATTCGATGTTACTTGGCGGGAAGACCACCAGTCACAAACATGTATGAAACTGTCGTATGGGTTGCGTTCGGCGCAATTATCTTCGGCGGAATTTTGGAAATGATTTATAAATTCCGTTTCACTTTGTTAGCGGGTTTATTAGTAGGCGTATTTTCGCTCGTCATCGCCGATGTTGCTCCGGCGATTTTGGATCCCAGCCTTCAGCCGCTGGAACCTGTCTTGCGCAGTAATTACTGGTTAATTATCCACGTAATGACAATCACTATCAGTTACGCCGCTTTCTTTTTAGCATTCATGTTAGGAGATATCGCGCTGATATTTTTTGCCGCCGACGAAATTAAAAACCGAGAAAAAATCAAACCGATTGTTTTGTCTATTTATCGGGCGATGCAAATCGGGGTGGCCTTTATAGCCCCAGGAATTATTTTAGGTGGTGTGTGGGCTGATTATTCTTGGGGGCGTTTTTGGGGATGGGACCCAAAAGAAACTTGGGCGCTGATAGTTTTGTTGGGTTACATTGCTGTGCTTCATGGCCGCTTAGTGGGATGGATAAAGGATTTCGGGATGGCGGCCTCTGGAGTATTAACTTTTTCTATGGTCATCATGGCTTGGTACGGAGTGAATTTTGTTTTGGGCGCGGGCCTACATTCCTACGGATTCGGAGCGGGTGGTGTAGAATACGTAGGCACTTTTGTGCTGATACATTTACTTTTTGTCCTGTATGTGTGGATTACCCGCAACGCTCGGATGAAAATTCCAGCAAAAGAAACCACAAAAAAGAAGTAACGTTTCTAAAATCTGATTTCCATTTTCCAATATTCGTTTCGAAAGCCCGGGTCTCCGGGCTTCTTCGTTGGGCCTTTCTCATTGCGTTTGCAAAAAGACAGTTGCCATTAGTTCGATTAGGATTTTAAATGGGACAAAATCAAAACAGCAATAGGGCAGCATATGTATCATCAATTGAAACGAAGGTTTGCGGCAGGTTCAGAAAATGGATTCTTCCGTATATTCATCGGGTTGGCGCTTCTTGGTGTTCTGTTCACAGGATGCAAGTTTCAGCCAGGTATCGGTTACAACAAGGGATACCAACCTGAACAGCCAATTCCGTACGATCACTCGGTACACGTTGGAAAACACAATATCCAATGTCAGTACTGCCACAGCCAAGTCGAACATTCGCGACACGCAAATATTCCAAGTTTGCAAACTTGTATGAATTGTCACTTGCAGGTGAAAACCGATAGTCCGCATATTCAAAAATTGCGGGATGCGTATGACAAAGGTGAATCCATTGCTTGGGTTCGCGTTCATATGTTGCCGGATCACGTGTCATTCAATCACTCGGCTCACGTTGGAAAAGGTGTTAATTGCCAAACTTGCCACGGTCCTATCGAGACCATGCCGAAAGTTTACCAGTACTCGGATTTATCCATGGGCTGGTGTATTAACTGCCACCGAGAAGCCGGAAACAAAGCTCCTTTAAACTGTACAACTTGTCATAATTAGACTGAAGGTGTTCATGTCAATTCATCACGATCACGATCACGATCACGACCACGATCAGAGCCCGAAAAAAGAAAACAACCGCCCTCTCATCGAGCGCGATCCGACTTATTGGCTGAGTTTAGAACAGCACAATCAAGATCCGGAATTTTCAAAACTTCTAGAGACTGAGTTTCAATCTTCACCACTTCGTGAAGAAGACGACATTAAAGATGGGGTCGCTCGTCGTGATTTCTTAAAACTAATGGGAGCATCTCTTGCCTTGGCAAGTGCCGGTTGCGTTCGCCGACCAGTTCAAAAAATTGTTCCGTACAACAAGCAACCTGAAGAAATCACATTAGGCGTTTCCAATTATTATACTTCTGCGTATGTTGATGGATCTGAAGCTTACGGTGTTTTAGTTAAAACCCGCGAAGGGCGCCCGGTAAAAATCGAGGGCCATGCGGAATTTCCTCACACTCGTGGTGGAACTTCTGTCCGCTCACAAGCTGCAATCCTATCTTTATACGATCCCGAGCGCGTAAAGGGACCACAGAAAAATATTTTTAATGAAAAGAAATCAAATAAAGATACTGTCGGAACTAAATGGGAAGATGCCGATACTAAAATCATCGCTCAATTAGCAAAAGGCAGTTCAGTCCTTTTAAGCGGCAGCATTCATAGTCCTTCTACACGTTCAATTATTTCTGAATTCGGCCAAGCTTTCGGAACTCAACACGTTGTTTGGGAACCTTTATCAAACGAAGAAATCAGACGTGGACAAGAAGCCTCTTTCGGGGACGCTCGCGTTCCTAATTTCCGTTTTGATCGTGCTAAAGTAATTGTTTCTATCGATGCGGATTTCTTGGGAACTTGGATTGCACCAGTGACTTTCACTCGTCAGTTTGTAGAAGGCCGTAAAAATTTCGATAAAATGAATCGTTTGCACGTTTTTGATTCCACGTATTCGTTGACGGGTGCGAATGCCGACTATCGTTACGGCATTAAGCCTTCTCAACAGTTAGCTGTCGTCATGGCGTTAACTAATTTGGTTGGTGGTTATGCAGGCGGAACGGGCGCGGGCTATTCCGAGTTCGGATCGGCTGCGGATTATGGTCTTGATGAAAAAGCATTAACGTTGGTTGCAAAAGATCTTTGGGATTCTCGTGGGGAATCTCTAGTTGTTGCCGGTGGACTTCCAACTTGGACTGAAAATGCGACTGAATTGCAAATCGCGGTAAACCACTTAAATGGTTTACTGGGTAATGATGGAAAAACTATCATCGCAAAAGGTGGGTCAAACCATCTTCGTGGCGATTCGATGGAATTAAAAAAATTAGTCGATCGAATGAATAAAGGCGACGTTAAAACTCTTGTCATTCACGGAGTAAATCCAGTGTATGGTTCGGCAGCGGGTGCTGAATTTCAAGCGGCTTTGAAAAAAGTTGAAATGGTTATTTATACTGGTGAC
>JAZKJI010000257.1:0-15951 GCA_040384405.1 Bdellovibrionota bacterium | reverse complement strand
TGAAGAGTAACCCAGACTAAACCGCGCTAATACTTCATCAAACATTGTTTTTGCGTACTGATGGGTCTTTCCACCGAAATAAACGCCTTTATCAAATTCATATTGCCCCTGTAAAACCGCTTGGCGTAAGGCTTTCATGGAATATTGGACAATATCTTTAACGGCTCGCATGTAGAACCACGTGCGATCCAGTGAACTCATATTGGCCGGCTCTTTGGGATTTAACAATGGATCTAACTCGCGATAGCCTTGATTCGTGATGTTTTCAAAAATCAGTGGTGGAAATAAAAAATTCCGGTTTAGATCCACGTTATTTTCATTCGCACGACGGTTGTTTTTAAAACCATAGGGATTCATTGCATGAATAATAATAAAACCCGTCGTCTCAATGTATTTTTGCCAGTCTTTTGATCGCAAAAAATCTATTTGTACGGCCGATCCAACGTATCCTTCGATTCCATGAATTCCGGAATTAATGATAATCAGCCGTTCTTGATTTTTCTGTGCGGGAATGTAAAGAACATCAGTCGACAAATCGTTGGGCTGAAGGCCTTCGCCGGAATAAACAGGAAGGTTAAAGGTTGCCAGTTCACTGTTAGGATATTGGGTTTGAATATTCATACTTTCACTTCGGAAAGTTTTTCGAGCTTCATCGTAGTTACCGCTGAATTGTCCCTGCGCGATTACGGGCAACAAACTCAATATTACAATTATCAAATTTTTCATGAGCACTCCGAATTAATTTATTTTCCAATCAAAGTTCACCAGTGCTTCAAAGCCTAATTGATCTTTAATCGAAAACCGGTTTACCAAAGGCGAATCGATATCAAGCACTCCGATTATATTTCCTTGCCCGATAGGTACAACGAGTTCTGACCGTGAAGCTGCGTCACAAGCGATATGCCCCGCAAATAGATGTACATCTTCCACAAGGACCGATAATTTTGTTTTCACCGCGTGTCCACAAACCCCTTTTCCCACCGGAATTTCCACACATGCGACCTTGCCTTGAAATGGGCCCAGTCGTAATTTTTGGGTGGCGGGATCTAAGATATAAAACCCACACCAATTAATATCAGGGAAGTTGTGGTAAATGAGGGCCGATAAATTAGCCATGTCTGATGGCCAATACCCAGTCCATAATCCTTCCGCCTCTTGCCGAAGTTCTTTAAAAAATGCATCCAAATGGCCTGCTCGATAGACTGAAGAAATGTTCGGCGAAGATTCCATAACCGACGCTAACAAAATGACTGACTTTGGTCCAGCAGATGGCTACCGTTAAAGTATGACAACATATTATATCGCTCAAATACTGGTTGGTTTAGTTGCGATTTTACATATTGGCTTCTTAATTCTGGAAATGTTTTTGTGGACTAAACCCTTGGGACTTAAGGTGTTTCGTCAAACTCCAGCAAAAGCTGCTGACACGAAAGTGCTGGCTGCAAATCAAGGCCTGTACAATGGGTTTCTCGCTGCTGGATTAATCTGGTCGCTTGTGCACGGGGCCCCCGAAGTCGCGGCTCAGCTGCAAATTTTCTTTTTAGATTGTGTGATCGTTGCCGGAATCTACGGCGCGGTGACCTTTAGCCGAAAGATTTTATTCGTGCAAACACTGCCCGCAGTTGCTGCGCTAGTGGCAGTATTGCTTACCTGGAATAACTAGGGAACGGCCTCACACGATTGCCCGTTCCAAGTATAAACTAGCGGAGCGTTTGACGAATACTCAGGCTCTGGGCGTAAAACCTTTAAGAACTCGATAAGCTCGGCCTTTTGCTGTTCGCTGAGATCAGTTCCAAACTTAGCGCCTTCATGACCAGCATTACTATTTCCAACATCTGAGGTATTAAAACATCGCTCTGGATATTCTGTACAAGCAACTTGGATTTTTGCTTCCCAAATATTTGCAGGCTTAGGGGTTCTGAAAGATAAGATTCGTTTTAATAAACGCTTATCACCTTTCATCAATGCTTGTGCCTTAGCTTCTAGATTTTCAATAGGCGGTAAACTTTCAAACTCCGATTGGAAACCTAAACGAACCGCATCGTATTCACTGTTACCGACGAAGAACATTTTCGGCCGAGCATAAGAGGGCTTCAGTAACTCGTATAAGTTTGGAACCGAACCATTATGAAGATACGGAGCCGTTGCCCAAGCGCCCGCAAGGTGTCTGGCTGGATATCCCGGCGTCGGACTGCTGGCGATATTCATATATTCATTTGGAGGCTGATGCCCGCTTTCACCTAAACTTGTATCACGAAAAATCTCTTCTCCGCGAAGAGAACGCTTTTCCCATTTTGCTTGAGTCGCTTGATCAACAGAATATCTTTCGTAATAACGGTTTCGAATTTGGCGAGTAAAATTAAACAAAGCATCTTTAAATGGAACTCCTTCAACCGGAGTTGCCTGATTCTTATTATAAATTTCATCTGTCCCAATCGTGTTTTGAGAGATGTATTTATAATTAATTAGCGCTTTAACCGGTCCTACGCGTTCTCGTTGCGGCATATGGCAACCAGCGCAGGTTTTAAAGAATGTATTACATCCGTCGATTGCCCGGTGAATATCAATTTCAGTACTTACTTGGCTCCATCGCGGAGTTTCAATCTTATAAAGTAGCTCTTCAAGTCTATGAAGATTATGTAAATTCGTCGTTGAATCATATGCAGCTAAACCTTGAGCACCTTGATTAGTTAATAGCGCTCCTAAACCAAATGACTGGCCAAGATTCCTCATGACCACCGAGTTTGTATTCGAATTCCAATGGAAGTGGCTTCGATATTCGATTCTCCACATTGGTGGAACTGAAGTTGTCGCGGTCAATGGGATCGGATTTTTAGTTCGCGCGACTAAATTGGATATTCGTCCGAATGCATCTGTTCGTGAATATCCCTCGGCCGTTAACGGAAGGTCAGGGTTTACTCCGATTGAATTGGCTAGAAATCGCATTCGCAGCTTCAATTCATTCGGAACTTCATCCATTCCATACGTCAGTTGTAGTAATTTGACTAAGTAAGTAACTACGACTTCGCGCTTTTCAAAAAATTTCTCTCTTAAAGTTGAAGTCTTTTTTTCTTCATAAAGTTTTGAATCCAAAACGTTAAGAATATTTCCAACGATTCTTTGCTTTGTACCCTCTAAGCCCAAATCTTTCTTTAATGATGCGGAAAATTCCTGGGAAATTTTCTTCACATCCCCTTGTACCGGGAACTTTCCTAAAAATTGTTCAAGCAGTTCCGGAGTTAACATCGTTTTCGCAGTCGAGGCGAACATATCTTGGAAAAATCCACGGATGTTTAACATCGCCGGTGCGCCTTCGAATAAGTGTTCGCGGCCATCCAGTTTAATCAAGTTTGTATGGCAAAATGCGCAGTTAACTCCGACCATTGCAATTGATTTTGTTCCGTCTGGAAGTTGCTTCAGTAAAGCCAGTTCATCGATATTACGGTTTGGCATCACACGAATATCTGCTTTCGTTGGATGCTCACCGCTCCATGCCGCAGTTACACCCACCCATTTAAATGGATAGGCATATTTGTCCGCAATTTTTCCGCCGTATGAATAATCGCCTGATTTTTCCCGCAATTGATTATCAACTTGCGCAGAATATTCACTGATAACATTAAATTTTTCGTCCAATCGATCGCTCAGCACAGTTCCTTTAACGTGGGAAAATTGGCTTTGCATTCGAATAAACCAAGCCAAAGGAAACACTTCACTTCCTTCGCTTAAGTGCCAAAGATCCATTGTTTCGGCATTAGTTAATCCTGGAGTTATTTTAACCGTTCCACCCATGAGCTTTGCTTCTTGCTCTAGAATTCTTCGGTTCTGTGCGCTGGGTGGTGCGGATACTTGGCCAGCCACATCCCTTTGAAAAGGCGAATGTACGCAACCGGCATATATAGACACGAAACTCATCGTTAACGCGCCTGTAAGAATACCTTTAGACCAAATATTTTTCATACCTACCCCTGTATTATTCTAAACCTAAAAAGTAAAAATTATCTAAATGAGCAAAGTTTTGCTTAAACTGGGCGCGCTCTGCCGGAGTTAGAAAGTTTCTTCCATATGCGCAATGGTAGTAAGATGCATAAGCAGATTGCTTCGCAAGTAATCGATGAACAAAGTAACAACCGCGGAAATCAATGCGGATTGAACAATAGTTTTGACGATCAACTACATTAGGAAAAGCTTCTTTCGATCTTGGATTCTTATTCAAGCAAGCATCAATTTTTTCTGCCGGCGTGAAATCTTTCATCGCATTGTCTACTAGCAATGGAAGATCATAAATAGCTTTACGTTTTTCTAAAGTATTACCAGTAAGAACTTTACGAATTGAAAAAAGAGCTTCGTCCCGCTTTTCCATTTTGGTAATTCGGGTAATGACATATTTTCCAAGACCAAGCCCATCCAAGATTTTATTTTCATCTTTACCCTCTTCTGCGTCTGCAGGAGCAATCGGCGCAACTGCACTTGGGTTAAAAGCCAGGACGTAACTTTCTGGAAATGGTCCGCCTTTTTGATCGATGACACTTGTTGCGTCAACTTTTCTAATTCCGTCTAACAATAGAATTTGTTTTACGGTTTCTGGAACCATGACTTTGCTGATGTCATCCCCTAAACAACGGTGGTAACCATAACCTAAGTGCATGAATTTTGATTGGTCACGGTCAATGTTAAACGAATCTGGTTGTGGAAACACTTCTTCATCCCACATTGCAGATTGTGTAGAAGCTAGAACTAGAGAGCCTTTTTTAATTACGGTCTCGCGGTCTGTTCCCGCAGCGATAGTAACATCTTCTTCCGCATAACGAGCTAACCAAGGATTAACCGGGTCAAACCTTAAAGCTTCCCAAACGATTTTAGAAAACGTTTCTTCATCGCCTCTTTGAGCAGCGCGAATAGCTTCGTTCATAATATCAGGATTTTCCATCAACACTTGAATAGACTGATTGATCGCCGCCGTCGTAGTTTCAACTGATCCAACTAATAGTCCGATGATATTAGCAATAATTCTTTCACCTTGAAGTCCATGTTTTGCATGGGCTTTAGATGCTTTCAAGATTTGGGAAACAGTATCGTTCGCAGGACGTCCATTTGCTAATTCAGTCGTACGCGCAGGAACTAGAACATTTGTAATATACTCGCGCATTTCGTTTCCGGCCTGGATTGAGTCTTTTTCTACATCTTTATCTTTAAATGGATTATGGAAGAATGCATACTGAGTCGCCTTTGACCAACGAGCCATTGCTTCTGGATTTGGCGGGTTAAAACCAAAATATTCGTCATTTAGACCCAACGGAACAGCGCGACCAACGTGTTTCGCGATATCGATAGTTCCATTTTTTGCATTTTCTTTAATCGTACGCTGTGCGATCTGCCGAACGATTCGACGAACTTTATTTAAATCGTTTCGTCCGTACAAAGAATGCCGCATCCCCGGCTTTTCAGCATTTGCCGCCGTATTGTCGTTACCCAACATGTAAGGACTGCCGACTGTTGCAGTCATAATTTTTGCGTAAGGCTTGACGGTGAATTTTGTGTTTTGATCTAACACTTGTAAAACGTCACTGTATCGAGTTACTAAATAAATAGTTGGAATCGCGACATCTTTCCCAAGTACTTTACCGACCGCACCCGGCGCGGAAAATATTGGGCGTTCTCTGCGCATCTGAGCAAAGAAAGTATTAGGTTCGTTACGTGCAAACTCAAAAATCTTTTCCATTCTTGCTTTGGCATCAAGGACGGCGTCAGTCGCGATTGGCTTTGCGATTTTTTTACCGGCTGCGGATTCGATCTCTCGAATATAATCAACATTGGACGATGGACGTCTGAGAGTAGATGAAGGGAAGTTAACTTCCTTCCACTGTGTTTGTGTTGGGCCAGATGACCGATGAGGAGTACTTGTACAGGCTGCAATAAAAAGCACAGCCAACACGGATAAACGTTTCATAAACACGTCCTTGTTGAATAAACCCGATTCCATTTCAGGTATTTCTTATCATCTCAAGATGTTACGCGAGTTCTGTCAACAGGACCAAAACAAGGATTATGTTATGGTTGATCTGGAAAAACCGGACCATCATTTCCGTACTAAAGCCTAGCTATTTAAACTGAATTCTATGGATTTTTTACTCCCGCGCGAAAGCGCAGGAGGTCTAGGATCTCTTCACGTTGTTCATACGGATCAAAGGTTATTGCGAAGGATTCATTTTTGTCTTTATCAAAAAGTGCCGCTGCTTGTTTTCCTTTTTCACAAATGTTTAAACAGCCACTGACCATCACGCGGACTTTTTTATGAAGATCGATTTCTTTAAGCTCTGATCGATAATGGCTTTTCAGCTCGCCCGCCAAATCGTCATCGCCACCTTTTGGCTTATCAATACTCTTTCCGCATTTTTCGCAAATAAAGAAAGCAACCTTTTCCCAGGGTAAATCCATTCTTTCCATTAGGTGCCTCCAACCGAAACGAAAGTAACCGTCGTTATCATGTCTGATAGCTCTTGGCGGTTTATCTTACCCATTTCGTTACGAGGAAGAAATGAAATCCCTGCCCAGGATGTAATTTTAAAAACCGGTAAAACGTTCGCGTTAAACTTAGATACCACGCGTTCAACTTCACTGGGATTAATCGTATTCTTCTTTGTTTCGATCAACAGAACAATTCTTTGACCGCGGCGCTCGTCAGGTTGAGCGTAAAGGGTTAAGGGGAATTTTAAATCCCTTCCTGCCTCGTCAAGAACACTTTGAAGATCCTGCAGATAGGCACCTTCACCTGAAATTTTAATGTAATCAGCCCCACGCCCTAGCAGAATCCATTTTTTATTTTCGAATTTAACTTGATCCCCTGTCGTCCACCATCCGTTAATTTTTGGATTATCCAAAGTACCATCTGCCTTAATGTAGCCGTGAAAGAGAGATGCGGATTTTATGGAAAGATATCCATCAGTTTCAATTTTAATTTCCGAATGTTCCAACGGCTCTATCACCGGTTCTTTAGCCAAAGAAATCATTGCTGCGGTTTCCGTCATGCCAAAGCTCCACAATAACGGCCAACCTTGGAGGACCGCTTTCTTCCTGAGACCTTCGCTGACGAAGCCACCGCCCAGAATTAATGCCTTTAGATATTGCGGAGGCTTTTCGCCTAATTCCAAAACATCATGTAACTGAGTGGGCACCAAGGAAGCCCACTGAATTTTATTCTGGACTAATAATTTTATAAATACTTTTGGATCCCAGGCCTCTTCGCTAACAATTACTTTTGACCCGGAAAGATAGGCACGGGCCTCGATAGATAATCCACCCACGTGGAAAAGCGGAAGAGCCCTTAACCATTTATCTTCTTTGGAAACTTTTAAATAATTATTTACCGCAGCTGCAGCTGACAAAAAATTCTGTCTTGAATGGACAACCGTTTTCCCAGCACCGGTAGTTCCGGAAGTTTGTAATGCAATTAAACCTTCATCCGGATGAAGAGAGAAATATTTTTTAATTTTATTTTCAATTTCAACTTTCTCAGCAACGGGAATTCGCGAATTCAGCAAATAAATATTTTCCCTAGATTCCCAATTTATCGGAAGGTGACTGGATTCCATGTTTCCTGCGCTAGAAGTTGATCAAAACCAACTCCGGTGGTTGGACATTTAACAATATACGGTCCTTGGGTTTCAATCATCGCGGCATAAGGATTCATTCGGTATAAATCCTGAGTCATGCAACCAGGCTCGTTCATGATATTTGGATGTTTTTCCGCCAAGTCTTGGGCCACTGAATAGGCGTGTAACGCCCCAACCGGATGATCCATGCTGCTCGTTACAGTCATTCGTAATCCCCAATGCATTGCAAACTTCACGGTTTTATCAACGTCTTGACGGGCGGGCTTGATAATAACCACATCAAATGGTGGATCATGAACCATGTCCCATTTAAATCGTGTTATCTGATGATCAATCGCAATTTTTCCAAAGCGCTTGGCCTCTTTCCAAGCCTCCCGGTCGAAGGGAATCGGGTCTTCGATATATTCAATGTAGCTAAGGACTTTTTTATCCAATGCCGACATGAAACTTTCAAATACTTGCCAATTTGCCAGAGCATTAAAGTCTAAGCGGATCATGAACTTTCCGGTACCGCCAACTTTATTTAAAAATTTAACTTCTTCTTCGAGGTCATGGCCGACTTTTACTTTGATTGTTTGAAATCCACTGGCTTTAATCTCGTCCAGTTTTTCCATGGTAACTCCGCTGACATTTCCCATGATGTAGTTATTTCGTAATGGAGACGACCCATTGAATAGGGATTTTTTTAATTTACGGCAAGCTGCATCCCGCTGGGCAAACCACATTGCCTGTTCGATGAGCGCTGATATTTTTCCTTTGCGTAAAAAAGCAAGTTGCTCTTCCATGTTTGGATCGCCCAATTCAGGCCATGGATGAACATCAGCGTAACCGGTTCTTCCGTTATTCCATTCGACTTTTAATAATGCTCCGGGGCGGGGATCTAGATACGCAAGTGCACTCGGCGTAACCAGAGGTTTTAATTCATAGAGTGCGTATGAGAGTTTAATCACAAGAAAAACCCCAGTGCTAATCCCAAACCAAACATTAAATGAACACCGGCCGCGCGCGCAAGGTACCGGTTATAAACAGGACTAGGTAGAGTACTTTTGATATCAAACATCAACCGAATTGCTAATGGTAAAGCTAAGAGCCCCAAAGCAAAAACGGAACGATATCCTTGAGTCAGCCAATAAAAATTAATTAGAAAAGGAATAGTTAAAAGCGCGTAAACTTCCCATCGCGACTTTTGAATCCCCATGCGAACCGCCAAAGTTTTTTTGTGATTCTTACGGTCACCTTCAATGTCTCGCATATTATTTATCACAATTAAAACTGCGGCATGCAACCCAACTTGCAAACCCAGCAAGGCTGCTTCGCCGCTGAAAGCTCCGGTATGCAAGAAAACCATCCCCACAACTGCAACAATTCCAAAAAATAAAATAACGAATAAATCACCCAGGCCCAAGTAAGCTAAAGGAAAAGGTCCACCGGTATAAGCATAGCCCATAGCAATTGATACTAACCCGACAATTAAAATTGGCAGTCCGCCCTTGGCAACCAAGGGAATTCCAAGGACTAATGCCGCCAAGAAAAATAATCCCGCCAAAATTAAAACCCATTTATAAGGCATGATGCCTGCTTGAGTAATTCTTTGCGGGCCGATTCTTTCGTGAGTATCGGTGCCTTTTTTAAAATCCATCGCATCATTAAAAAGATTAGTACCGATTTGAATGCAAAATGCGGCGAGGGCCGCAAAAATTAAAACCCAAAGTTCAAAACTAGCAAGTGCGCGATATGCATAGGCAGAACCAACTAAACAGGGCACCAAAGCGGCCGTTAATGTTTTAGGCCGGAACGCTAATAAGACGCTCTTCCACTTTGGGGTCATGATGATTACTCCTTGTTGAACTGCTCTTATGGTAAGCGTGGAAACTTGCTAAAGTCAGGCTTTCGTTTTTCAACGTAAGCATTTCTGCCTTCTTGGGCCTCTTCACTCATGTAGTATAAAAGGGTAGCATTGCCGGCTAAATCCAATAATCCCATTTGACCGTCGCAATCCGCATTTAAACAAGATTTTAACATTCGAAGGGAAAGTGGAGAATGGGCCAACATCTCGCGACACCATTTCATAGTTTCAATTTCCAATTGAGCTAATGGCACAACCGTATTCACAAGTCCCATGTCTAATGCTTGCTCAGCATTGTATTGCCGGCATAAATACCAAATTTCGCGGGCTTTCTTTTGGCCAACGATTCGAGCAAGGTAACTTGATCCAAGTCCACCATCGAAAGATCCAACTTTGGGACCCGTTTGTCCAAAAATCGCATTGTCAGCTGCGACCGTTAGATCACAAACGACATGAAGGACGTGGCCTCCACCGATCGCGAATCCGGCTACCATTGCCACAACTGGTTTTGGCATTCCTCGAATTTGTTTTTGAACGTCAAGAATGTTTAGGCGCGGAATGCCATCTTTTCCCACATATCCGGCGTCACCCCGAACCTTTTGGTCGCCGCCGGAGCAAAAAGCCAATGGGCCCTCGCCCGTCAGAATAATAACTCCGATGCTTTGATCTTCGCGAGCCAAATGAAAGGCCTCCTGCAGCTCAAACACCGTCTGGGGGCGGAAAGCGTTACGAACTTCAGGCCGGTTGATGGTTATTTTTGCCACGCCGTCTTCAGTTTTTTCATATTTCAGATCTTCAAATTTTTTGATGGAGATCCACTTTTCCTCGGATATAATTTGATCAGAAGCCATATTAACCTCGCCTGGATTTAATGCTTGCAGATCATAGCAACTTGGTAGAGTTAAGGACAATCCAAAAAAGGAACTTCAATGAGCGAATCCCTGTTTTTTGCCATCGGCACTGTATTTGGCTCTCTGCTGGCCGGCGGCGCAATCTATTATGTGATGAATTCGCGCTACAAAATGCTCGAAGCCTTCCAAAATAAGAGTGAAAGTACCCGAGACCAGCTCGAGTCCACGTTTGAAAACCTGGCGTTAAAGATTTTAGAAGAAAAAACAGCAAATGTTCAAAACCAAAGCATCCAAAACCTGCAATTAGTTTTAACCCCGCTAAAAGAACGAATGCAGGAATTCGAAAAAAGAATTCACGAAGCAAGACAAAGTGACCAAACCGACCGTCACTTATTACGCGGAGAAATTGGAAAGCTGGTTGAACTAAATTTCGTAATGTCCAAAGAAACCCAGCAACTGACCCGAGCATTAAAAAGCGAAGTTAAAACCCAAGGAATTTGGGGAGAGATGATTCTTGAAAATATCTTGGAACGCTCCGGCCTAAGAAAAGATGAAGAGTTCGTCCTTCAATCAGCCGAAATGAATTTGAAAAACGATAATGGGGAAAAATTAATTCCCGATGTAATTATCAAAGTCCCGGGCGAACGCCACATCATCGTCGATTCCAAAATGACGTTGTTATCTTTCGAAGCTTATATCAACGCAGAAAATGATGAAAAGAAGGCGGCTTCTGGCCAGTTATTTATTCGAAGCTTAGAGGCTCACATTAACGGATTAGCCGCCAAAGAATATCATTTGGCCGATAAGTTGGTGAGCCCGGACTTTGTGATTCTTTTTATTCCTTTGGAACCGGCTTTTGCATTAGCTTTTCAGTTAAAGCCGGAAATTTTTAATACCGCTTGGAATAAAAGTATTGCGGTTGTGAGTCCCACTACCTTGTTAACGACATTAAGAACTGTTGCTTCCATCTGGAAACAAGAGAAGCAAACTAAGAACGCTATGGAAATCGCTAAGCGCGGTGGTTTGCTGTTTGATAAGTTTTCTACTTTACTTGCAGATATTAAGTTTCTTGGTGATCGTTTGGATGGAGCACAGAAATCTTATACTGAAGTGATTAAGAAAATTTCCGAAGGACGAGGGAATTTGATTTCTCAGGTTGAGGAATTGAAGGAGCTCGGAGCCAAGACAGAAAAAAACTTACCCCAAATCGGCGAATAACTCTGTTCCGGTGCCCACCTCGGAAACGGTGCCCGTGCCGGTTGACTGTGCCGGTAGAGTTGTCGACATTAGCATTGGCATTAGCATTGGTCTCAGTCTAGCTTTCAGTTTTTAGATTAGAATAATTGTTGGGATATTTTCATTAAAGGCGATCTGGAAAACGACAACTGCCAACTAGACTAAAACTAATGCTAATGGCAATGCTAATGTCGCCAACCAGCCCCTACGGGTAAGCTTTAGATAACCAAGCTTTATAAGAAGTAATCTGTCCAACCAGGGCAAGAGTCGCAGCCTCTTTCCCCGAGGAATTTACGATATTCATATTCTTCCATAATTTTACAAGCTTCCCATCAACGCGAATGGGTTGTTTATTTTTACCTAAGAAAGAAATACTTTCTTGCATCATTCCGATATAGCCCGCTAACAATTTTTTCTGGGATGAGTTTAGTTTGGATATATCAAGATCCCAGCGAAGTGCTAATTTTCTTGCAAATGCTACGGGGTTTTTCACGTCTGTTAATTGACATAAAATTACTAAATTTAAGATATTATGTCGGGCTTGAATCAGCTGCCATGCGATAGCTTCTTGTAGAAGTACTTCTTCGATGTACGTCGTTCCGCTAACTCTTGCTTTCTCTGATGGCTGAGCGCGCTCGGTTAGTGCGTCTTGGATAAGGGAGTACATACTTTTCTCGGGCAGACCTAAAGCTTTTGCAGCTATGATTTGTTTTCGGTTAGTTTGGTCCAATGCGATTGCGATCGCATTAAAGTTTGCGTGTTTTTGTTCGCCATCGCCTTTGTCCATTCCGAATAATTTATTTTGTCCGCCTAAAGGCTTGATCTCGCCGGGCACGTAGAACTCTTGGATGTCTAAGAAAAATTCTCTGACTGCTTGTTGGAATAAGATTTCTCTTTTTTCTTTTTGGCTTTCCACAGAGCCTTCGCCGCCGTCTTTGCCTGCACCTGTCCACAATTGGAATTCATAGGACATAAAATATTTACCGCTCTCAGAAACTTTGCGTACTAGATCTGGAGTGTTGATGATTCGGTCCCATGCTTCACGGCGAAGTTGTAAAGCATCGCCTTGTCTTAAAGCATCGTAGAGTTCGTTCGTAGAATCTTTAAGTTCATAGGAAACATCTAATTGTTTTTTTAGTCCTTCATTCATTTCACGTGATACGGCCAATTGTTCGATTAGGCCTTTATTCATCTCGCCAGAAACGGCCAATTGTTCTTTTAAACCAGAATTCATTTCGCCCGAAACAGCTAACTGTTCTTTTAAGCCCGCATTCATTTCGCCGGAAACTTCCAGTTGCTCGCCCACTTGTTCGCTCATGCGATTAGAGGTTTTCTCTACACCCTTGGTGGTATCACGCATTTCTAACGTTGCATCGTGCATGTTATCGAGTTTCTTTTTTTGATCACAGCCCATCAAGTTAATAGCTACGATCGCAATGGTGATATAAGAATTGAGTTTCATCTTTAACTCCTGATTTTTCATATATATAGACGAAGCAATCGCACGGCCATTCCATCTCTATTCTATATAAACTGGGACCCTACCGTATAAAAAAGAGCTGCCCTTCGTGAGCCCACTGTCAATTTCATGGTCACTTCTGATCCTTGAAAATCATTAAGAAACCTCACTCTCGTGGCATGAATATCGAAAGAATATCCAAAAGAGTAATGAAACAATTCGAGGTTCATCGATGGTCAGACACTTATTTGCGTTGTTGATTTTAGCTACCTTTTCAAAAGCGCATGCGCTGGAGTTAGTTCCGTTTGAAGATGCAGCAACCTGTTCTGCAGGCCGCTTATTGATTGAACCCACTTTAACTAAAGTACCCGATACCTTCCGATTGCCTCGTACAGAAGAGGCAACCTTACCTAAGCAATGTGTGAATTACATATTACGCGAAGGCGGGTTTACCTTCGCAAAATGCGAAACGCGCAGTTCGCAACCCACCTATTACGGAATGGGTACTGATTTTAAGGCTTGTGTAACGCCAGATTATTTTCACACCGTTTACAATACTTACACCGACATCATGGATTGTTTAGATTTGGACCCGAAGTTATTACTTCCAAAACTTTACATAGAGTCGGGTCTTCACATTAACTCTTTTAATCGTTTTGGTTTTGATTCTGGAATCGGTCAATTGACGACCCCGGCAATTGCCGATGTGCTTGCCGATGGATTTGATATTCGCACTAAACGCGTAATTGATAGTCCTAAAGAATCTTGCAAGAGAGTGGCGGCAATACCTGGAATTTTTAACGTCGTCCCTGCTGATAAGGCTCATCGTTGCGAGTTTATTGATGCTGGCATTAATCCCGCGAGAAACATTTTATTCACAGGCTTTTACGTTCAGGTTTTACGGAAGCGCGTAAAGTATCACATGAAGCAATCCGAAATTCAGGCGAAACTTAACGAAGCCGGAATTACGAATGCCACCGAAGATCACTTGGCTTCAATTATGGCAATTCTTGGTTACAACGTTGGTCCATCCACTGCCGTCTCTTACCTAGAGGCCTATTTGGATTCTCGAATTGCTAAAATTAAGTCTGCTCAAGCCGGTGTTGTTTTGGATACAGATTTCGATGCAAATTTGAATCTTGATGAAGACATGCTGATTTTTAAAGACGTAAGTTCCCACGCAAATGCCGACAAAGAGTACGGTGGTAATCTTTTAGAGAAAATGGGAATTCAAAATATATCGTTTCCTCGTTTTATGATTATGGTTCAAGAGGTCGGTGGCCGCGGATACCTTACCCACTTAGCAAGAATGAAAAAGAAATTGGACGACAACACGGAGAAAAATGCATGTACAACATCAGATTTCTTAAAACTTTAGTAATCGCGTTGGCAGTTTCGTCGGTATCGCAAGCGAAGCTAGCACCAGCGGTAGAAGATACTTTTTCGGTTCTGGAAGCTGCCTTCAGTAAACCTTCCCACGTTTTAATGATGGAAGTAGAAAATTTTAATACCCCTGCCAATAGTAGTATTCATAAGGTCCAAGTAGGCTCAATGGCAAATATTCAGAGGTCTATTTTAAAGAACCAGGCAGAAGCCTTAAAGATGCGTAATCAAATGGACTCGAACCTTCCGGCTAAGCAGCGATTCCAAATCATCCAAACTCGAAATGCGATCATGCATTTAGTGGAGAACTATGTTCCTAATACTTGTACTCAACATAAGGTAGATGGATTTACAAAGTTTGAAGGTAAGCTATTAACTGAGTTCGAACCGACTGCAATCGATAGCAGAAAAGTAGAGTCAGAAGTAATTCAAAATATTTTCATGATGGTGGACCGGATGTGCACCCAACTTAGAAAACGTATAGTAATTTAAATTTTAAAAATTAATTTCGAACTAAACCCGTGGACTAAACTTCCATGGGTTTTTGATTTCCAACACCAATCTTAATCGCCACATCTAAACCAGTAGACTGATCTTTGATGGACAGACTTGGATTTTGAACAACTCGTTGTTGAAGCTTCAAGAAAATCGGCTCGCGAATCGCCAGGTTATTATCTTGAAGTACGCACTGACGGGCAATGCGATCAGCAACGTTAATGATGATCGGAGCTTTTAAATTCGCCGTCATCTGAGTTGGGTCGTCTGGAATAGTGATAATACAAAAACGGCGAAGTGCCGAAGTGGTCTGAGCTTTAATGCTCTCGAGATCACCCTTCGTTAAAGTCGCACGATAATTTTCAGAAAATAATTCTGGCTCTAAAACCGGAAAAGCAACTTGAGGAGAATCACAACTTTGAAGCCAAGCAAAAATATCATCTGATGGATCATCAAGCAGAACAAATTTTTTCAAATCTGCAAAACCCAATAGGCCTTCAGAAAATGTTAAAACATCTTCCGCATTTACTTCTACATTCCCGAAACGTGATGTTTGAATAATCACCCGGTCCTCCATTGGGCCCTACTGACCCCAGCATTTAAGTATCGTAAGCATCCCGCTTACACTGCAGGCATCCTGCCTGTTGAGCTAACTCACACCTCTAAGTGTACCCAATAATCTCAAAAAACTGGGGCACTACTCCATTAAATCTGGACCCAAATCCCTGTTTTAACAAATTTTTTTACTTTTCCCAGCGCACGGCACAAAAAACCAAGCCAGAGGTCCAACTGACAAACTGCTCCTATTACACTGACACCAGGAACCCAACATAAGGTTAAAAGCCCAGAATTCCAAAACAGAACCCATAACGGCGACTGCAACGGCGACGGCAACGGCAACTTTTTCTGTATCAGTAACTGAACTCCGTCACCGTCCCAGTAACAGCAGTCCGGAACGGTTCCAGTATTTGTCCCCAGTAGTCGCGTAAAGGATCCACCAAGATTCGCGTCGTGCAGATCAAACGTAAAACAGCAGCCAGGGTACCGAAGCTCCCAAAGACACTAAAA
>JAZKJI010000256.1:0-2062 GCA_040384405.1 Bdellovibrionota bacterium | reverse complement strand
ATTTGCCCACGACTCATCCGCGAAATTTCCCGAAGCTGCCTTACCTTTAAAACTTGCTAGGCGCGGATGAATATCTTTAACCAAACTGTTTAAATAGGGACTGCCAGTATCAGTGCCATTCAACGTGCTAAGTGCAGCTTTAACAGCTCCGCACTGAGTGTGCCCAAGAACAACCAAAAGTTGAGGGCCCAAACGCTCGATCGCATACTCTACACTGGCAATTGTGGATGCATCTAGTACTGCACCCTCTACTCGAACCGTAAAAATCTCTCCTAATTTTTGGTCGAAAATAACTTCCGGTGGAACTCGGGAATCACTGC
Source organism: Bdellovibrionota bacterium (assembly GCA_040384405.1). Lineage (GTDB taxonomy): Bacteria > Bdellovibrionota > Bdellovibrionia > Bdellovibrionales > Bdellovibrionaceae > JAZKJI01. Next base: position 1,742 of record JAZKJI010000256.1, on the reverse strand, counting down.
AAGAAAGTACAACGGCATGGGGGCGTTGCTCGTTAGAAACGCGGATGCGATCTTTTGCGGCCGCTCCATCTTTGCGTAAGCTTCCTTTTACGAATCGAGTGTTACCATTCTTTAACCATTTTAAAGCTTGGCTAGATGCAATCGCTGGCATTATTCCGGGACGAGCAGAGGGAACTGCTGGTTTCACACGCTCGACGGTGCCGCCATTTTTAGTAAGAGCAACTTGCAAATCATCTTCTTTTCCCGGAGGCGACGCTTGGGGATTATTTGTGGAAGGAACAACAACATGCTCTGGATCCTCTGCCAGTTCTGGATCTGGAACTGCTTGGGCCTGGACAGGCTTGGTGGCTGCGGCTTTCTGGGAATTCCTATACTTAGGTGATCCGCAGGCAGTAAAAAGTCCAGAAACCAGGGTGATTAATATAATTCTGTTTAACATGCGTTGACTCCTTTAAGGCCTTATTATGATAACTAAATCATACGAAAGCCAACTGGCAAAGGATGATATTATGATTTTAAGACTGCTTTTTTTAGGCGCCTTGATTTTTGGACAAATTGCATACGGATTTCAGAAACCGACCGAACAAAATCTCGCACCATTTCACGCAAATACCATCATGCCATTTTTTAATTCCGGTAAACAAATCAATGTAATTGGCGAAAAAGGAATCCAACTTAAAGGCTACGGATTTATTCAATCAGGCCCGGCAAGCACTGCGATCGTACTGGCACCGGGATGGGGCGAAGCAGCCCGCAAATATGCAGAAGTAACTTATGATTTATACGAAGCCGGTTATTCCGTTTTTGTAATGGACCATCGTGGACAAGGCGAATCACAAAGAATAATCAACTGCCCTTGCAGCTATGTTGAAGATTACAAATATTATGTTGAGGACCTGGCTAAATTTATCCGCCAAGAAGTAAGACCACATTTTACAAAAGTATTTTTGGTTGGCCATTCAATGGGCGGCGGAATTTCTGCCAACTTGGTTCAAAGATATCCAGAGATTATTGATGGCGCAGTTCTTTCTTCACCAATGCTTCAAGTAATTACCGATCCATACAACGAAGTCGTCGCACAAAGCCTAACCAAAGCAATGGTAATGATAGGCAAAGGGAAAGAACGCCGATTATTTGATAAAGATAAACCAGCAGATTTCGCAACCAACATCGGAACTCACAGCGAAGTCCGCTACAAGATCTCCCGCGACCTGATCGAGTTAAATCCTGCACTTAAAACTGGCTGGGCCACAAATCGTTGGTTAAACGAAGTTTTTGAAATGACCAACAATATCCGTAAATCTAAAGATGAAACGAAAGTACCAGTAATGATTCTTCAATCCGAAGTGGATAAGTATGTTGTTAACTCAACTCAAAATAAACTTTGTACCGCATGGAAAAATTGTGTTCTTCATCCAATTCCAGGAACGCTTCACGAGATTTTGATGGAGAGCGATGCTGCTCGGAATAAGGCTTTGGGGTTGATCAAGGAATTCGTAAATAAAAACTAGTTTTTATTTACGCCAAACCGTTCTTCGCTGCGGTTACCGTTACGTGGTCCGCAGCCGAAGCCGTTCGTCGCACCCGTTCCCGTTCCGTTTAGACGCTTAAATTATCGTGATAACTTCAATAGCCATTTCCCCATCAGTAAGCGCCATTGAATCGCGGGACTTCCGGTGCCGTTAAGAGGGGAAAGTGTTTTTCCTTTTAGGGGCTCCGCGCCCGCCACGATGGCGTACCAA
>JAZKJI010000255.1:11793-31974 GCA_040384405.1 Bdellovibrionota bacterium | reverse complement strand
GTAAGGCGTTAACAAAAACTGAAAATACTTCCGCCGCAACGGGTGGACATATTTTCGCTTATGCCCCGTCCATTGAATCAACTGACATTGTTAAAATTGAAAAACGAAATTCCTTATTTATCGGTGGAAAGTTTACGGCCCCTGCAAGCGGTAAATATTTTCCAACGGTTAACCCCGCAACCGGGCAAGTATTGGCAGAAATCGCCGAAGCAAATTCCAAGGACGTGGACACTGCCGTTAAAGCCGCGCGCAAAGCTTATACGGGAACTTGGGCGAAGACTTCCGGGAAAGATCGGGCCAGATATTTGTTTCGAATTGCGCGCCTTATCCAAGAACGCGCCCGCGAATTAGCAGTATTGGAAACTCTGGATAACGGAAAACCCATTCGTGAATCGCGAGATATTGATATTCCTTTAGTTGCTGCCCACTTTTTTTATTATGCCGGTTGGGCTGATAAATTAGATTATGCCATTCCTGGAAAACAAGTTTCTCCTTTAGGAGTCGTTGCCCAGATTATTCCTTGGAATTTTCCTTTACTGATGGCGGCTTGGAAAATTGCACCGGCCTTGGCATGCGGAAACACCGTCGTACTAAAACCTGCGGAAACTACTTCCCTTTCTTGTTTATTACTAATGCAAATCTTGCAGGAAGCAGGACTTCCGGACGGAGTTGTTAATATCGTGACCGGCGCGGGCGAAACGGGTGCAGCTTTAGTTTCCCATCCCGATGTTAATAAAATTGCTTTTACAGGTTCCACTGAAGTTGGGCGACTAATTCTTAAGTCAGTTGCGAACTCTGACAAAAAATTAACTTTAGAGTTGGGTGGTAAATCAGCTCATATCGTTTTTGAAGATGCAGCGATTGATCAAGCTGTGGAAGGAGCCATCAACGGAATTTTCTTTAACCAGGGGCATGTATGTTGTGCTGGTTCTAGACTTCTATTGGAAGAATCCATTGCTGAAACATTTGTCGATAAATTAAAAGCGCGCATGGAAAAACTGCGAGTCGGTGATCCCCTGGATAAAAATACGGATATCGGTGCGATTAATTCCAAAGTCGAAAGCGAAAAGATCACGAAACTTATTGAACTAGGAAAAGCCGAAGGGGCAGAGTACTTCGAACCTACAAATATGACTTTGCCGCAAAATGGTTTTTTTCAAAAACCTTGTTTTTTTAATAAGGTCTCTTCTGCATTTACATTAAGCCGGGTAGAAGTTTTCGGGCCCGTTCTGGCCATATCTACTTTTAGAACGGCCCAAGAAGCTATCAGCAAGGCCAACGATACTCCTTACGGCCTTGCCGCCGGCATTTGGTCAGAAAAAGGATCAAAGATCCATAAAGTCGCCTCTGCGCTTAAGGCGGGTGTGATCTGGGCTAATACTTACAACAAATTTGATCCTACTTCTCCATTCGGTGGTTATAACGAGAGCGGTTTTGGTCGCGAGGGTGGCAGACATGGTTTGTTTCCTTATTTGAATGTTAAAAACGCAAAACAAGTCGAGGTGAGATAATGTCTGGACTGACTAATACCAACCTTCAAATTCCAAAGACTATTAAACTTTTTATCGGCGGAGAGTTTCCAAGAACTGAATCGGGAAGAAGTTTTCCTCTTTATACGAATAAAACAAAAAAAGTTTATGCAAACCTGTGCAAGGCTTCGCGAAAAGATCTGCGTAATGCGATAACAGCCGCTCAAGGTGCGCAAAGTTCTTGGGCCAGTCGTAGTGCCTATAATCGTGGCCAGATTTTGTATCGAATGGCTGAAATGACCGAAGGTAAGCGCCAAGAATTCGTAGAGATTTTAACAGAGACGGCGGGGCTTACGAAAGCAAAAGCGAATTCATCCGTAGATACAGCAATTGATGCGTTTGTTTATTTCGCTGGTTTCACCGACAAATACCAACAACTGGTTGGAACGGTAAACCCAGTGAGCGGGCCCCACCATAACTTTACGTCGTGCGAGCCGGTCGGCACGGTCGGTTTGATTTGCAATGATGATTTTGATTTGGGCACGTTGGTTGCCCAAATCGCTGCCATTATCGCATCCGGAAACTCATTGGTCGCATTAATGGCCCAAGATGGCGCGGGAGTTATCGCTCCGTTATCCGAAGTACTGGCAACTTCTGATTTGCCTAAAGGGGTAGTGAACCTTCTGACGGGTGATGCGGCGGAATTGTACAAACAATTCGGAACTCACATGGAAATCCAATCCTTAAGCTATCAAAATTCCGACTCTAAGATTTTGGGCGAGCTTAAAGAAATGGGTGCAGGAAATTTAAAGCGAGTGGTGCCTCCAGTGGAAGTTGATCTTTCGTTAGAGCACTTATTAAGTTACGTCGAATACAAAACTGTTTGGCATCCAATTGGCTATTAGTAGTAAGGGAAATGATATGGCAAATTCAGAAATGACTAAGGTTTTGGTAGAAAATTATTTAAAGTTTTTTGCTCGTCATGAAAAAGATGGCGCAGCCCTTAAGCCTTTATTAAGCGAAAAATTACATTTTAAAAGTCCATTGGGCGAATTTTTTACCTCCGATACTTTCATCAGCGATTTGAAAAGAAATGCTCTATCAATTCGTGAATTGAATGTTCGGCAAGTAATTGCTGATGGTTCCAAGGCTTGCGCTTTGTACGATGTTGTGTCGAATGATCCTGAAATTGGAACATTAATGTTTAGCGAGTGGTTTGAAGTTTCAGAGGGAAAAATCTCGAAAGTCACTTCTACCTATGATGCTTCAGACGTTCGAAAGTCGATGTCCCAGATTTAGTTATGGTTAGAAGAAAAAAGTTGGCAGTTAGTAAATCACTTGCCTTAAAAAAGATTAAGTCAAAAACACAAGCTAAGGTTAAAACTAAGTCTAAAGCTCAAGTAAAAACTAAGGCCAAACCTCATAAATCAGCCGAAGCAGATTCCAAATCCAAAAAGGCAAAAACTAAATATACTGGCCTTACAAATTGTCACAATTGTTTAATGCAATATGACCCGGCAGTGGGGCACGAATGTGAACCGGTTAGTGAGCGACAGTTGATCTCCCAACTGAATGAAGACTTGCAAGATGCCTTTAACCAATTGCGGGAACAGGCTGTGCAAATCGGCGAACAGCGAATCTATAACAATGCTCGTGCGGTTATGTTTGCGCGTCGGGTTTGTTACATGTTTATGCGGCCGAAAAAGAAATATATTGAAGTCTGTTTTTTCTTACCAAAAAAACTTAATGATCCCTCTATTCATCAAACACACCAAGTTTCTAAAACCAAAGTTGCACACACCGTAAGAATGGTGCATCCGGATCAGGTAGGTTCACCCCTTACGGATTGGCTAAGTGAAGCCTTTTTGTTGGCTGAATAGTTTTAGAATCCCATTGGTCTCAAATTGAGAACCGTCAAATCCGCAGATAGTCGTAGCCAAAAATTGTCCCGCCTTTACTGATTAGTTTTTAAATCATTTAAAATCGATGGAGGACTCTAATACCGGTCACGGGATTGCATTTATTGAAGTCATGGTAGTGATCCGAAAAATCATCTTGTTAGTCCTGATTATGGCAGCGGGGCCAAGCTTTGCGCAAAATCAGTGCGCAACCGTGCTTTTAACAAGTGGTTTAGGGGCTCCTCGGCCGCTTCATTCTGGTAAGGCCGTGATTAGTTCAAAATACTTATCAACGATTTCCGTTTGGGAAAAAGCCTGGAGAAATAACGTATTTTTAAAAATGTTCGGTGGAAAATACAAAGCACCTTCTGATCTGGATTTAAATATCGATGATTTTAATAAATCCCGCGAATTCCGCTCTTGGTTTGAAAAACACAACCGCATGGAATTCGGGAAACTTGAAAAGCAAGACGCCAGTTTAGCGAATATAAAATATCTTCCCTCGGGACCCGAGGCCTTAGCTGCAAAGCTTTTGGCCATCCGCCAAGCTAAATACACTATCGATATGGCCTACTTTATTATCGAAAATGACGATACGGGCCTGGCGGTACTTGGGGAACTAAAGAACGCACTTCGTAGAGGCGTTTCAATTCGAATTATGACCGATGCTTTGGGTAATCAGTACAACAACCCAAAAACCTATTTAAGATCATTAATTGAAGTTGCCGAAAATGAAGCGGGCTACCGTTTGGACTTGAATGGAAATCCCACATCGACAAAAGCAACATTAGAAATGGTGGATTTTAATCCTGCTAAAGCTATTCCTTTAAACATGATCAGAAGTGTTTACCGGGATGCCGAGAATCTGGTTAGAAAGTTTTTTAAACAGCAACCGATCGAAAGCTTGGGATATTCTTTTAACCGTCGGTCTCATGATAAAATATTGTTAATCGACGGAGCCTTCACTGACCGCGCAGTGGGATTTTTAGGCGGCCGTAATTTAGGAAATCAAAATCATAACATCGGCAAAATCGGTGACATCACGACGGTCGATGCAGAATTAATGCTTAAAGGTTTGCCCGCTACTGATATGACCCGGAATTCTGATATCGGGGTTCATATCCAAGAATATTTTGATCAAATTTATTTTCACCTTGGTAATACTATTGTAACAAAGTCTTTATTGGGCCGGATTATTGGTTATGAAAAGTTCGAAAACAGAATGGATAGAGCCCACGCAAGAGTGACAAATAAACTCGGAATCGATGTTGAAAACAATGAACTTCGCATGTCCCTCATGGAGCAGGGATTTGATCAACAAGAAGTAGAAGTTGCAAATACGTTTCATAACATTTTCCGCCGCGAAGCTGACCGCAAAGTTGAACTTCGCGAGCATAAGTTAGCCGTGAAAAATTCCCGGTCACTAATCACAGCACTTACTGAAGCAATAAAAAAAGAAGATCAAGAAATTACGATCGTGTCCCCTTATATGTGGATGAGTAAACGGCAAATTCTATTGATCAAAAAATGGCTTTTGCATGATCCGAATAGAAGGCTGAATATAATCACAAATTCTTTAATGACCAATGACGGAGTTCTTACTCCGGTATTGGTGGATAGCGTGTTGGCTCCGAATCTATTGCTTGATAAGGGAATCGTAAAAGACGGCGTTGAAATTCGCCGAAGCATTTCAAATCAAGTTAAAATTCATTTATACGGCCGGGCTGATGATAAGATGTTGGGTGGCAGCGCAGACTATGGAATGTTGCACATGAAAGCCATTCTTCTAAAAGGTTCAAAAACCGTTTCCATTGGAACATTTAATAATGATCCGCGTTCATTGTTGTTAAATTCAGAAGGCACTGCGATTACAACGGGCGAAGCAATCGCTAACCAAGTCAGCAATCACATTGATCAAATCCTAAAGGATACTCATGAGTGGGGAAGTGCTGAATATCACCAAATGCGTGAACATCCAGGCCTACCGCTGGCGAAACAAGTTTACGCGAAAAAATACGATTTGTTCTACCGAACAGTTATGAAATTAAATCTATGGTGGTTATTGTAGTTACTGTCCCGTAGCGGGAAGGCCTACATCCAGTTTTTCGCCGGGGTTAGCTTTGAAATACTCAACCTCTCTATCCATTTTTTCCATTTGCATACGGCTAACTTCTTCTTTAGACAACACAACGACTTGCAGCGCGGCTCCTCGTGCTTTATTCCGCTCCCACGCAATTTGACTGGTGATATAGCCAATTCGTGTTTTGTTACAAGCCTTGGGTTTTCCATCGGGCCAAATTTTATTTAAAATCCTTTGCGGAACCGGTTGAAGATCTCTTAAATCTTTTCCATAAAAGTTATCATAATAATCTTGTACAACCCGGCAGTGTTCTTCTACTGCTCGGGAATAGCCTACTTGCGGTTTTCCACTCCGAGACTTCCGTTCGGCGGCAAATTCGGCATCGAGTTCAGCTTTATATCTTTCTAAAACGGCTTGTTGGTTTTGAAATTGCGTTCCGTTGTTGATCGCATAACCTTTACCCACACAGACAACGCTGCCTCTTTGCTCACTATTAGCCATTGCTGCCAGTGCGCTTTCTGTTGAAATCATCGACTGGTTTAGTTGAGAACAGGAAAACGCTTGGCCTGCGGTTCGGGCAGCACGTCTGACCGAATAAACTCCAGCGTTCCATGCAGCAGTTGCCGCTGCGGATGCTTCTTGCACATTTAATGCGTAGGCGTTTGGAATCAGCAGTTGTTGGTAAACCGACACTTTTGTTTCAGTCAGGTCTTTAAAGGTTTGAATGAAAACTTCCGCGACATCCGGGTGCGCGGGAAAACGTAAAATCTTACCGGAATTCGTTTTTAAAACACCATTTGTGTCCGCCGTCAAAGAATAGGGTCCCCAGGATAACGTGCTGGCATTTTTATTTAATCGAAGTGGGACAATTTTTGAATTAAGGCTTAATCCCTTAGTCTTTAGAAATTTACCAATAGAATTTTTTTGATCTGCGGTTGCCCATTTTAATTCGATCATCTCGTCCAATGCGTCTTCATAAGTACTAAAGGCATCCAAATAGATCCCAATGACCGCCGCCAATGGTGCGGGTTCCTGATTTGTTGGAACAACGGCCTTCGCAAAGTTGAAGGACAAAACTAAAATGCTAACTAAAATTGAAAATTTCATAGTGAATTTCATGATTTCCCCTATCATTTTATTTTAAGGAAGTATGAAATTAGGAACAAATAGGAAGTCACGGAAACCAGACCTTAGGTTAGCAAAAAAGCCCTTCTTATTCAGAAGGGCTAACAAATCCGTTTAATTATTTTTTAAATCCATTTGGTTTTTATAATTCGAAACAAATTACGGAGCGTCTGCAAGTGCATTCACTTTATCGTTATCTAAGTGAAGGCGTTTATTAACCCAACGTCCAAGTGGGCTTAAAGTGCGAAGAACTGTGTCTTTCTTCTTTTTGCCGAAAATGATACGGACAGGAATGTTAACTAAAGAGTTAACAAGTTTTACTGGAATATTGATAAGTTTAACTCCAGCACGTTTCCATTTTAAAGTAACGATATTGTAAAGAGCGCTGATCGGTGCAGAAACTAAAGTAGTTCCTTCTTCAGCAAGGATAGAAATTGATCTTGCGGCAACATCAACTAATGCAAAGTGAACAACTGCTTCGCCACCTTTAGTTAAATGATAAGCCAATACGAAAAACGTACCAACCGGGTTAGATGTTCCACCAGTATGGCGAGCCATTGATTGAAGAACAGATTTAAAACCACCAAATGCTTCGCTTAATGCATCTGCAGCACCAACGATTAAGGTTTGGGATCCATCACCTAATGTAGTAACTGCCAGAATCAAAGTTTGACCGGCAAATTGGACTACGCAACCGCTGTCTTTAAACGGATTCAGTGGATCTTTCGCTAGGCACTTAAGGGCACCTTGAGTGTTGTCATAAGCACGCGCAACTGCAGTCGCGGCTGCTAACGTAACATCACCAACTAACATAACGGCTTGGCCTGATGGACCAGTGACAACCCGAACAGCGCCGCTGCCGATTTGAGAATTTAATTCTCCAGATATAGACTTAATCGCAGTTCCAAATTTTTCCGCGTCTTTTTCAAATGATTCGCCGGCATTCTGAACATGGTCACCAATGTCTGCTTGGACGGGTGGAGTAACCAATGTTAATCCCACTGTTAACGCCATAAGCGTTGTCAAAAATAAATTCTTCATAAAATCCCCCTTAGTGTTTTAATCTTTCCGGCCCCTCGCCAGATTGATTTGATTGCAGGGAAGGCGCATTGCAGACAGGGTGCCAAACGTGAAGTCGAATTAATTCGCGTACGTAAATTAAAATTGATTTGAGTAGCCACGAGTGACGTTAAAGAGTTTCGAATTAGAATTGTTTTCCGCTATTTTTTTGCGAAGTGACCGCGTGGAAAAATTAAGAGATGCAGAATGATTTTATTTTGCATTTCTTGTCCAACGCTTGCGCAAAGTTAATTAATTGAAGTAGGATTTGCTTACAACTTTGCAGAAGGCACAAATGAAATCTCAAAAAATCATGGGCAAGACGCGACTTGAAGCATTTAGTGATGGCGTTATCGCCATATTAATTACGATCATGGTGTTAGAGCTAAAGGCGCCTCACGATGCTGACCTAGAGTCGTTGGTTCCGTTGATTCCTACGGCCTTATCTTATTTATTAAGTTTTATCTATTTAGGTATTTATTGGAATAATCATCATCACATGTTTCATACGGTTGAAAGTGTAACGGGATCGATGATGTGGGCGAATTTACATTTATTATTTTGGTTATCACTGGCGCCCTTTGTGACAGATTGGATGGGGGAAAATCACTTTGCTGCCATTCCAGTTGCAGTTTACGGTTTGTTGTTTTTGATGGCATCCTTGGCATATTGGATACTTCAACAGGTCATTATCAAATCGCAAGGACCTGATTCAGTATTAAAACACGCGATAGGAAGAGATTTAAAAGGAAAGATTTCTCCCATCCTTTATACGATCGCGATAGCTTTATCGTTTGTGAATACTTTGGCCGCGGAATTAATATACCTAAGTGTTGCTTTGTTATGGATCGTACCTGATCGCCGAATTGAAATGGAATTCAAAAAGTAATTACATCAGCGGCTGCCACCGGAATGCGAGATTAAACTTTGATTCGGTAACCCGTTCGAAAGATAATCCAAATTATCGCCAAGCAAATCAACATGAAGATAACTGTCATCCCTAGGCTTAATCCTACGGCGACATCCGATATCCCATAGAAGCTCCATCTAAAGCCACTGACGAGGTAGACCACCGGATTAAATAACGTCAGCGTCTGCCAAAACGGCGGAAGCATATTGATAGAATAAAAACTTCCACCGAGAAATGTTAGTGGGGTAATTATCATCATCGGTACAACTTGGAGTTTCTCGAAACCATCTGCCCAAATTCCAATAATAAATCCCAACAGGCTAAATGTAATTGAAGTCATGACTAAAAACCCAATCATCCAAAATGGATTCGCAATTGAAAATGGAACAAAGATTCTGGCCGTAATCAAAATGATTAATCCTAAAATAATGGATTTTGTTGCGGCGGCGCCGACATAACCAATTACGATTTCAAACGCAGAAATGGGTGCCGACAGTACTTCGTAGATGGTGCCTGAAAATTTCGGCATATAAATTCCAAACGAGGCGTTTGAAACACTTTCTGTTAATACGGACAGCATAATTAAACCCGGTACAATGAAGGCCCCGAAGCTGACGCCATCAATTTCTGCCATACGCGAACCGATAGCGGATCCGAAAACAATAAAATAAAGGGACGTTGAAATGACGGGAGTTGCGATACTTTGTAGAAGCGTACGCCAAAAACGGGAAAGCTCGAATTTATAAATTGCCCTAATTGCGTGAAGATTCATGATCATGCCCCACAAGGTTAACAAAGATATCTTCCAAAGAGCTTTGTTCTGTTTGTAAATCTTTGAAGTCCACACCGTGACTGCTTAATTTTCGCAGCAATTCCGCAATTCCTGTTTGCTCGCTTTTCACATCATAGGTGTAAGTTAACTGAGAGCCATCTTTTGATAACTCTAATTTATCAGAAGTCAGTTCAGCCGGAATTTTCTGAAGAGGGTTTTGCAGTTGCAGGGTCAGTTGCTTTCGACCCAGCCGTTGCATCAGGATATGTTTATCTTCAACCAAGATTAATTTCCCCTTGCTGATGACACCGATTCGGTCGGCCATTTCTTCTGCTTCTTCAATATAATGGGTGGTTAAAATAATCGTTGTTCCATTTTCACGGAGGCCCCGAACCATTTCCCACATATCCCGGCGCAGTTCGACATCAACACCTGCGGTCGGTTCATCTAAAAATAAAATATTTGGTTCATGGGATAACGCTTTAGCAATCATCACCCGGCGCTTCATTCCTCCGGACAATGCCATGATCTTACTGTCCTTCTTATCCCAAAGAGATAAATCCTTTAATACTTTTTCAATATATTTTGGATTTTTTGGTTTCCCGAAAAGCCCACGACTGAAAGTTACGGTATCCCAAACTTTTTCGAACATATCGGTCGCAAGTTCCTGGGGAACAAGGCCGATTAAAGTTCTGACGGCACGGTAGTCTTTGATAATATCTAATCCGGCAGCTTTGATGGTGCCAGAGGAGGGATTTACGATTCCACAGATGACATTGATGAGGGTAGTTTTTCCTGCACCATTTGGGCCCAGAAGTGCAAAAATTTCCCCGGGCTTAATTTGCAAATTTACATCTTCCAGAGCGCGAAACCCAGAGGCGTAGGTCTTATTTAATGAGGAAACATCGATAATAGCGTTCCCATTTCCAATATTTTGTTTCATAGGGAAATTCTAGAGGCGAATGCCAAGCATAATCAACCAAGTAATTATTAGTAATCTGTGAAGGATGGGTAGCGAGTTAACGGAAATCCTTGCAAAGCCATTAAAAGCGGCTAAATAAATATCCATGAACAATATCGAATTTAAATTAAATGGGACCGAGTACATTGAGCTGAAAAATCTGTTAAAGGTCAGTGGGCTTTGCGACACGGGCGGGGCAGCAAAAGGTGCGATCGAACAAGGTGAAGTGCAAGTTGACGGGGTCGTTGAAACTCGAAAAGCACTAAAGGTTAAACCGGGTCAAATTGTGGTTTTTAAATCTGACACAATCAAAGTTTTAGCTTAAAAAAATTTCTTCCATGGCATGCATAGTGCTTATGTAATTTGTAGTTCTATGGAGGAACGATGAAAAACATAATACTGACTTGTCTGATTTCTTTATTCACATTTGCAGCATCAGCTGAAACATCAATTCCAAATATAATAGATGAATTAAATCCCAGAGATCCGCAGATTAGGCAGATTTTAATTCAACTCGATAAAAATTATGAGGCCGAAACCGGATTATCTTCGCGTTTGCCGGAAGATCTGACGGCAGAAAAATGTTTCCGCGAAACCTGCAAGGTTTGGGTTCGCATTAACCGCGCGGAACAAAGGTTTTATCTTTATATCGACGCAATTCAAACTTATGAGTGGCTTACTTCCACGGGCTCTCCTGATTCGCCGGAATTTATAACGCCCGCAATGGATACGCATCCCGACGGCAGAATTTACGATGCTTACACTTCGACGTTGTATCCTGAAGGGGATTACATGGGGTTAGGCAATATGCCTTATGCGGTTTTTGTTAAAGATGGTTGGGCCATTCACGGAACTCCCGAGGGAAACTGGCCATTACTTGGATCGCCTGTATCGGCGGGTTGCATACGTCTTCACCCTGACAATGCATTCATATTTAATCGTTTAGTTAGGGAGTGGGGCCGTCGCAAGGTCTGGGTTACTATCGAATAAAATTAGCTAATCTCTGGGGCCAAGAACTTGCATCGCAATGAAGCGGACGAGGGGGTTTTATGTATAATTTTGAAAATACGTTACCGTGGCTCATCTACTTTCATCTGTTCATACTAATTGGGCCACTGCTGTTGCTAGGTCTAGCACATGCGGGGCATCTTTTCTTTGAGCACACCACAGAGGTGGCAAAACGCCCGGCACGTTGGATGATTGCTTCTTACCATCGAAAGCCCGCACGGGCGAAAGTAAAAAGGCGAGTAACGCCGGTAAGACGGTCATTATAGGTGAGTCAAAAATAAAAAGGAGATCCACTGGATCTCCTTTTTATTTTCATATTCTGATCATCGCTAATTAGTGAACGAAATTTTGTTCAACTAAAGTTGGATTTTGAATCAAAATCCGGCGAGCACTTAATAAATTCGTTTCTAATTTTAAAACCTTATTATGTAGGACAGCTTCGCAAAAATCTGGCTTTAATCGAACGATTGTCACTAATTGCACAACTTCATTTGCAACTTTTTTCTCTGTTACTTTTAATTCGAAATCTTTTTCATTAGTGCAACCACCAGAAAGCGCTTCAAAATCAATAGTAGTTGATACGCGGTCTGTAGTGATTGGCGGCATAAGGTTAGCGTACTGAGTAATCTTTGTTACAAGAATTTCCTCTGGTAGAGCTGCTGCAGAAAAAGCAGAAGAGCTGATAAGCATAAGAGCGGCGATAGTTTTAGTTAGCGTGTTCATAAATTCTCCTTCAATACGACTTTGTATTCCAAGTTCCGTGCCGCGAACTTTGCGGACCGAAAATCGGTTTAAATAAGATATAGTAGATACGGGCATCTGGAGAGACCTAAGTAGGGTTCCATTGTGGGTCTGGACTACTGTGTCCATAACCTTCATCAGGAAAAAATTACCCGACATCCGTTGATCATTATTCCGATCTTAGCGCTTCGATGGGAGAGAGTTTTTCCGCGCGAACGGCCGGAATAAATCCACTTAAAACTCCGACCGCAATGATTGAAACTGAAGATAACAATAGTGCTTGGTAATCAACGATCCACTCGAATTGGAATTTGGGAATAAATTTAGAGCCACCCCAAATGATTGCTTGGTAACCGCAAAATCCAATGATTAATCCAACCACTCCGGCGATTCCGCAAAGTAGAACGGCCTCTAATAAGAATTGTTGCCTGATACTGGAATTAGTTGCACCCAAGGCTTTACGTAAACCTATTTCCCGGTATCGTTCAGAAACCGACACCAACATCATATTGGCAATTCCGATTCCGCCAACGGCTAAGGAAATCAAAGCGATGCTGGCTAGAAAAATTGAAAAGATATTTAAGAACCGATTCATTTGTCCAATTAAAATACTATCCGCGCTGGCGCGGAATCTTCCGGAAGTGCCGTACTTTCTTTCGAAGAATGCTTGAACGGCCTTACCTGTTTTTTCAATGTCGTATCCGTCTTCGACCTTCATAAGAGTTTCCCGGATACGTGCAACCCACCAGTTCTCGGCCACTGCTTGAAAATAAGTATAAGGAATATAAACTTCCAAATCGGGATTGCGATTTTCATTACGCGAATTTAAATTTGCAGCGACACCAATGATCCGGCAGCCATAACTTTGGTTATCAGTGTTAATTCTTAAGACTTCGCCCAAGGGTTCAACATTAGAGAAAAGTTTTTCGGCAACTTCGGCGCCGATGACACATACCGGACTTTGATTTTTAACATGGAAATAAGATAGTGCTTCGCCCCGGATTACCTTTCTGCCCGTAATTAAAAATGCATCTTCGTTAATGCCAACGGCCCGGCCATCTTCTTCTACTGACTTGCCACCGAAGTGAAAAACACTTTTATACGTCGATTGGGTCGGAGTAATCCTAATGATTTCAGGAAATACTTCTTTCAGCGGCAACAGATCCCGCTCCCAAGAAAAACTGGTGAATGAAAGCCCGTATCGGTCCGTCGCCTTTTGATCCCAGTTCTGATTTCCCCGGAAGCTTAGGGTGTTAACCCCGAGCTCGGCGTAACTACTTAAAATTCTGTCTTTAGCAAATTGCCCAAGTGTTATCATCGCAAGGACAGAGGCAACCCCGATACTAATTCCAATCATAGTAAGTATGGATCGAACTTTGTTTCTGAAAATATTTTGCGAGGCAAAGGGGATCAATTTTAAATACGCCGTTGCCGGATTCATAATTGGCAGCCGGGGTTTTCTGATAAGGATAGGATTTGACGTTGCAGGAGAAATCAAAGATTTTTCTTCGGTTAAAACTTTTCCATCTTGAATAAAGATCGTGCGATCAGCCTGGGCGGCGATTTCTTTATCGTGAGTAATTAAAATAATGGTCTTACCATTTTTCTTTAATGCCTTTAACTCATCAATGACAATGGCTGCACTTTTTGAATCAAGATTTCCGGTAGGTTCGTCAGCCAAAATGACCGGCGCTTCGTTCAGTAGTGCTCGTGCAATGGCCACGCGCTGCTGCTGACCGCCGGAGAGTTCCTGGGGCCCATGATTTAAACGATCCTGCAGTCCTAGCCGAGTGGCCAGCAACACGGCCTTTTCAGTTGCAGCATTAAGATCTTTTGGTTTTTCAATCGGGTAGTGAGCAGATAATAAAATATTATCCAATACGCTTGCTTTTGGTAAAAGGTGAAACTGTTGAAAAACAAATCCCAGGTTTTCATTTCTGAATATCGCTAACTCATCTTCCGACAATCGGGATACATCGACATCACCAATGACGACCTTACCTTTTTGAATCGGGCTCATGCATCCAAGCAAATAAAGTAGTGTTGATTTTCCTGATCCCGATGGTCCTTGAATCGCGACGAATTCGCCGGGGTAAATATCAAAATTTAAACCGTGCAGAATAGGGACGCTTTGGTCAGCACCCGTTCGGTAGGAAAAATGTAAATCTCTGACTTCGATTAAAGGCTTCATTGTTTCTTTACAAGTTCCGAGAAATCCACTTTTTGAACGGTCATGCCCTCGGTTGCGCCTTCAAGTATTTCGCTGAATTCTTCGTTTTGCGCGCCAATTTTTATATTTTGATTTTTACCGGTCGAATCCGTTACAAAATACGCTTCTTTGGTGCGGCCAATAAATTCATGGCGTAATAACAGCGTATCTTTTTTGCGAAGAGTAATTATATCGACGATAACGCTCATTCCGGGCTGCAACTGTTTATCAAAATCTAAAATTTCCAAACGCATCGGAAATTCAACGGCAGTCGTTCTTCCCCAACGGTCTTGTTCGCGGGCGGCGAAGCTTAAATCGCGCACGACTCCTTTATAAGTTCGATCCATAACCGCCGAGGCCTTTACGATCGCTTCCATTCCCGGTTCCATTTTTATTCGGTCAAGTTCAGGAACGTTCGCATCGATATATAGTTTACTGATGTCATCAATACGCGCGATGAAGTCAGCTGCATCCGAAGCTTTAACAAATTCACCCTCTGATTTATTTAACTGGACAACTTTTCCGGCAAAGGGCGCACGTAGTGGAAATACCGTATCGCCCGCGACCAGGGTCGGAGCAACGCTGGCGATAGGGTCACCGGTTTTAACGACCGCGCCGAGCGTGATATAAACTTTTCTGACGTAACCTTGGTAAGGGGCGGTAATGATCGTTTTTCGAAGGGGAGTAACCATCCCCGCAATTGTGGATCGTTGAATTAACTCGCCCCGTACGACTTGCGAAGTTTGTTTATTCTTCTGAGTCGATTCCGGTTTTTTATTCGAAAATACTGAATACAGTATTGCAATAGAAATCAGTAACAGCAGAACCATTAAATACTTATTCGAATAAAGTTTCTTCACTCAATGTTCCTTTGTAGTATTTCCATCGCAGATACAGATCGGCCTGCCGATAGTCGGCTTGTTGCCCACGTGCTTGGGCATCTAATAAATTTGCTAAACCGGTGACTAATTCTAGGTAGGTAGTTTGCCCTGAACGATAGTCACGTTCTAAAAGTTTAAAGGTATCTTCTTCTAATTTCTGTAGTTCTTTTGAAAGCCGGTAAGTCTCTTCTGCGCGGGCAACTTCCAATTTAAATACTTCTAAGTCCCGCTGTGCTTGCAATAAATCTTCGCGCGCTGCTTGTTCATCGGAATTTGAATTTGAAGCGGCAATTTTTATATTCCGTGACCGGATACCCCAATCGATAATATTAAATTTTAGATTCAGCAGCACACTCCATTGCGAAACATCATTATCATCCCAAGTGCGTCCGGTATCGATATAAGCAGAGCTGCCGTAACTGGCTGCACCCACCAAACTAAGTTCGGGCCAATACTTTCGCTTAGCGATTTTTACTTCAAGTGCGCCGATCTCGCGTTGAAGAGAAAGTCCCCGGGCTTCAAACAAATCTTCGTTAGAAATTTGGGTAGTTAGCGGACCCTTTGGAAGTACAGGCCTTACGGTGGTATCCAGCACTACCGGATCATTCGGACTATAGCCAATTAACGTTAAAAGCTCGGTACGCGAACTAACTATTGTTCTCTCGGCATCTAATACTTCCAACCGGGAACGCTGGGTTCGAGTTTTAAAACTTAAAAAATCTTTCCTGGTTTTTAACCCTTGATAAAATTGGTTTGTGACGAGTTTTCCTAATCGCTCGAGCTCGTTAAAGTTTTTACGAGTGAACTCTAAGTTTTGTGTGGCAAGTACATAGCGATAATAGGCCAGTGCAACGGATCTAATGACTTGGGCCTTACTGCGCTGGAAATTTATTTTTGCCAGTTCATATCTATAGTCCGCAATTTGATGACGTTTATAACTTTCACCATTGTCATATAGATTTTCAGTTAATGTTAAAGTTGTGCCACTAACGATAGGAGTTCTTGCCGTTAAGCCCGTTGCATCGGGGTCGATACCGCGAACTCCGTGGCTAGCGGATAAATCTAGATTTGGATAAAATACGGCCGCTGCATTTTCGGCTTCAAGGTTAGCGACTTCTAAAGAATTTTTTGCGGTGATGTAAGTTGGCGAAGCATTAAGAGCTGATTTAACCGCTGTTTCTAAAGTCAGAACATTTTGCTTCGATTGCGCGAAGGCACCACTTGAAATGATGGCCATTATTACAAAGATGCAGACCTTTTGAAGCATGGGTAATTTTAGCCTCTGATATTGTTCCGGCACAACAAGTGCGAAGGCTCAACGGGCTGCAAAATTAAAAGTTACTTAAGTAAGTAAACGAAGTCTTCTTTGGAAAGGCCGCTCGAGCCCTCAAAGACTCCTTCTTCGATTTGTTCGTCGACGCTGAATAATCTGTCAAAGGATCCCTGTTTTCTTAATTTTAAATCGGCAATGCGCTCTTCTAGTGAGCCCTCGATCAGCAAGTTATATACTTTTACGTCCTTCGTTTGCCCCATTCGGTGGGCACGGTCGGTCGCCTGATTTTCAACGGCTGGATTCCACCAAGGTTCCAAGTGATAAACAACCGATGCCTTGGTTAAATTTAATCCTACGCCCCCGGTTTTTAGCGTCATTAACATGACCCCAGGTTCTGGACTATCTTGAAAAGCAGAAATTAGGCGGAGTCTTTCTTTGGAACTGACTTTTCCCTGCAGAGTAAAGGTTGGTACTTTCAGTTTTTCTAACTCTTTACCAATACGGCCTAAAGTAGAAAGAAATTGAGTAAAAACGATAACGCTTTCGCCGTTTTCTAAATGTTCCGTTAAGGCACCTAAGAAATGCTCTACTTTAACCGGTTGCTCATCGTAGATAACCCCCGGAACCGCTGCCGGGTCCGAACAGATTTGCCTTAAGCGCATAAGGGCCGCAAACATGGCAATTTGAGCTTTTCGCTCGCCCTGTTCGTGAATGAGATCCTCAACTTGTTTTGAAAACGTCATGGCCATTCGTTTATAGATGTCCCGCTGTTTTCCGCTAAATGGTAAAAGCACTTTTTGAATAGTTTTAATCGGAAGTGATAGCTTAACCTGTTGTTTAGTACGTCGTAATAATAAGGGGCGCGATACGAGTCGTAACTCATGGATGGATTCGATCCGAACTTCGCGATTATAGTATTTTTTGCGGAACGCATCCACGTCGCCTAGGCAACCAGGAACGACTAAATCGCAAAGCGAAAAGAATTCCAAATAATTATTTTCCATCGGGGTACCGGTTAAACAAACTTTAAATTGGGCTTTAAGTTTGCGCGCGGATACTGATCTTAAAGAAGTAATGTTTTTTAAATTCTGCGCTTCATCGAAGGCTAAAACATTCCAGTTAAAGGATTGAAAGAAATCAGGGTTTTCAGTCAATAGACCGTAAGTTGCTATCAACACCAGGGGGTCGTCTTTTGCTAGTAGGTCGCGAACTTCTTGTTGTTCATTGGAATGAAAAACATGCAGCGGTAAATCGGGAGAGAATTTCTTTTTTTCGTCGACCCAGTTATAAACCAATGAAGTTGGAACAACGATTAAACATTTATTAAGTTTTTGTTGGTCTTGTAAGCTCGTTAAAAATGAAAGTACCTGGAAGGTCTTTCCCAATCCCATTTCGTCTGCCAGAATCGCGCCCAGTCTGAGCTCGTATAAATCATGAAGCCACTGGGCGCCATCACGCTGATGGGGCAGTAATTGTTTTTGCATGGATTCCGGTAAGTGAATTTTTTCAACGCCCAAGCCTTTTTCAAAGTACTCAAAAATTCTTTTCCATTCGCCTTCGCCTTGAACCTGGACGCCTTGAGATTGAAGCATCAATAATTCCAAAGCGTGCGAGCGTTCTAATTGATAAACCTTTTCCCCAAAACTATTTCGTTTTGTCGATTGGCGGTCAGATTTTATTCGATTCCAAAAACGTTGGAGGGATTTTAACGTGGGGATTTGTTTTTTATCAATTCTGTACATTTGGCCGCGGTACTCGATAAATCCTATGCGGTCAGGGGTGAAGTTCAGTTGAACTTCTTCGGAATCGATTCTGGTTCCGTTAAA
This sequence comes from Bdellovibrionota bacterium, assembly GCA_040384405.1. GTDB lineage: Bacteria > Bdellovibrionota > Bdellovibrionia > Bdellovibrionales > Bdellovibrionaceae > JAZKJI01. The sequence continues at coordinate 13,762 of JAZKJI010000255.1, read as the reverse complement.
AAATATTTGCGGGTGCAGATCAAACCAGTTTCCGTCTTCTTTACCTTCTGATTCATTGACTGAAAAAATAAACTCAAAAGGATTATCCAATGACATAAACGGCGCGCCGTTAAATTCAACATCGACCCCGTGATCAGTCAGATCAAACAATAGGGCAACGATGTATTTATTGTAAGGGCCAAGGTCAATCCAAGTTGGTTCAATTGTAGTAGCGGTATCAGTCGAGACAAACTTTGCATCGGTACTGGAAGTTAAGGTCAGCAGAAAGCTTTCGGCCATGGCGGACTGCGCACGGGTTAAAACCTTTCCGCCACTGGCTTCAACCAAATGCAAAATAATAAAGCGAATAAATGGCAAAACTTGGGCGTGGACATTTTTAATTTCGGCAACTTGATTGCCTTGAAAAACCAAGGTTCTATCGTTCTGTAAAAAACCAAAAAGTTTTTCCAGAAAATCAAAATACAGATGTTTAACTTCGGTAGAAAACATTTCTTCGAATGAGCTGCCAGATTTCCCAAGTAACCCTGGGATAGAGCCTTTCAAGTATTTATAAAACACATTAAACTGGCGATCGGCTTCGGGTAGGGCCAGATCATTTACAAACTCAATAGTTTCGCCAGAGCTTAAGGGTCTTCCAAGTTTCCAGTTAATCAATTCTAATAAAGTAAAAAGAGCTAAGCCCTGATGCCGTAACAGAAGCAAATCATTGGTTCGATACTGCATTTGGCGGGAAGCAAAATCCTTACGGTCAAAGCCAAAAAAAACATCCATCCCGCCACGGAACGGAGTTAGTAAGGTCAAAATAGGCGAGGGAAAATTAACCTGAAGCAATTTCATTGGCTCTATTGAAAAAGATGCCGACATTTGCATAGTGCCTTCAGATTCACGCACTTTAAGCATTGGCTTAAACATGGTACCTGAAACTTCCGTATGGCCCGCAAAATAAATATTTTCTTCGCCGACGGTGACATTTAACTTAGTCAGAGTGCGCAGAATTTCTTTTGGTCCCGATTCGGTCGTGGCAAATACAGGCTGCCACATCAAAGGTTTCGCGCGGGAATTCAAAGTTTCCAATTCATCCGGGGCAATTTCAATTTGGTCGGGACTTTGGCTTTCCATTTCACCCATATGCCCAATTGCATGAAAGCGTAAAATTCCCGTTGGCGCATTTGTTTCTAAACCCTGCCAAACGGTAATCCGCGCCGTATTTCTGACGATCGGAACTGATTTAACCGTTGCGGCCAAAGGATGGGCTTTATGAAATTCGATGTCCTCGATGTGAAATCCTACGCGCTCATTTCGGTGATCAGCCCAAACGACTTCTAAATCACCAACCTGGCGTTTGCGTTGCAAAGCCCAGGCAAGTATTTCTAATATGACAACCCAGGATTTTTTGAAATCTTCTTGCCGTTTTTGATACTCTAAAAGTTTTAAGGGCTTCATGAAATCAGCATTAGGGTTTTCAAGGGCGCGGTCCCAATTGGTACTGCGATCTTGAAGATAGAACTTTGGATTTAAAAATAAAGGAAAATCTGTTTTACGAAAAATTCCTATTAAGGAATAACATTGGCCATCATCAAAATGAAATTCCAGGGATTCCGCCAAAATATTTAAAGCGCGGGCAGGGGCACGTAAAGATTTTAAATCGTGGCCGGAAAAAAGTGTCCAAAAAATATCCCGCGCTAATGTGTGGCTTCGGGCCCGAATTTCGCGATCTTCTTCTTCGTTGGGTGGCAACATTTGAATTGCACTTCGCGGCGGCAGTTGGACTTGTTCTTTTGGATCACCAAAAAATTCCGCATTCAAAACTTGATTAGGCGGGGAAAATACCACGCGCTGAAGTCCCGATAACGACACCGTCATCGGATTTTGCGAAGCCACCCAGTGGGTTTTGATCAACGGCTTTAACTTCATTGAAACGCGTTCCAATCTTACTGAGTTTGGTTATAAGACCAAGGATCAGTATATA
>JAZKJI010000255.1:5159-11783 GCA_040384405.1 Bdellovibrionota bacterium | reverse complement strand
CTCAGGCTTTAGAAGTAGGAAAGGAGAACGATATTGATTTGTTTTTGGATCATGACGGGTAAGGACGAATTACCCCTTAATACACATAAATTGCTTTAACTGGGCAACGACGCGAACTAAATCTTTTTGGTTTTCCATAACTTCATCGATATCCTTATAGGCTCCGGGAATTTCATCTAAAACTCCGGCATCCTTCCGGCAATTTACGCCCGCGGTTTGGTCCGCCAGATCTTTTAACGTGAATCTTTTTTTTGCTTCCGTGCGTGACATTCTTCGCCCAGCTCCATGCGAGCAAGACATAAAGGATTCTGGATTACCTAGGCCCTCAACAATATAAGACCGGGTTCCCATCGAGCCAGGGATAATGCCATAATCACCCTTATGGGCACGCACGGCGCCTTTGCGTGTGATCAGAACATTCTCGCCATAATGATTTTCTAAGCTGGCATAGTTATGGTGACAATTTACTTCCAAAGTTGTCGTTACATTTTGACCTGTTTTTTTCTCGACGATTTCATTTACAACTTTAAAAATCCGGGCCATCATCTCTACCCGGTTTTGGGCAGCATAGTCCTGGGCCCAAATTAAATCCCGCATGTATCTTTGGTAACCTTCCGAGCTTTCAACGTAATATGCTAAATCGGGATCCGGTAAATTGACGGATAACATTTTCATCTCGTATTTAGCTTGGGCGATATGGCTTTCGGCCAATGATTTTCCAATATTGCGAGACCCACTGTGAAGGACGATCCAGATATTTTTTTGAGTATCTTGGCAGAGCTCGATAAAGTGGTTACCTCCACCCAGCGATCCCAGTTGAGCCATCGCAGTCGATTTTAAATCAGATTCGCCACGACGGTGGCCTTGCGTTGCATGCAATGTTTTCCATCTGGCCCATCCTTGCCATTGGGACGCAGTTTTAGAAACCTTTTTATTTTTATCACGTCCAACTGGAACGACGCTTTCAATGGCAATTCGAATTTGATTTGTACTTTCCAAAATGACTTCCGGATTTACATTTAATCGTAAAGCCATCATGCCACAGCCAATATCAACACCAACGGCCGCTGGAATAACGGCACCTTTAGTTGCTACGACTGAACCTACGGTTGCACCAATCCCCAAGTGAACATCAGGCATCGCCGCCACATGCTTAAAAACAAACGGAAGTGACGCCATATTTTTCAATTGTTGGATAGCGGTACTTTCCACTTGGCCTAGTTCGCTCCAAATCTTTACTGGCTTATGTTGATTTTCTGGATGTTCGATAATCGATTTCATCGCAATATTCTACACTAAAACCAGACTTTAACCCAATAAATCTGTATCGAATGTTCCACGGGAAACGAGAAAATTTGCCAATGAAAAACTTGTCGGGGCAATCTTACCTACCTTGGTCAGTTTTGAGTTCACTTACCTAGGCGAAATCGAATTTTAGACGTTATGATAACTTAACAAAGAGATAACCAAATTCCTTTGTGGGCGAGGTATTTATGGGCGCAAGATTTTTAGCGATATTATGTTTTTTTTCTTCGCTTTCAAGTTTCGCGGCGATTAACGAAAAAGATTTAGCAGCAATGGTGATCGTTTCTGAACTAGCCTCTAAGTTTCATCTTGCCGATTCTTTCGGAAATTTGCCGAACAAGCTTTCCATGTCCCGGGCAGATAATAAAATATATTTACGTGATATCGAAAAAAACAAATTTCAAAATGTAAAGCTTCCGGTTTTTGTCACGGAAGGTACTAAAATTAAAACTGGTAAAGGCAACAATACTTTTACGATCGACTTTAAAAATATCTCAAAGAGCGTGATCACGGTTAATAACCTTAAAATGGATTTGTCGACTCCGCTGTCTTACGGCAAAGCAAAAACGATGATAAATACGTTTTTTCAGGGGCGAAGTAACGTGTATTTTAATTTGATGATTCCCTCTGCCCAAGCTGATATTCCACTGACCCCGGCAACGATTGCCTACGCCGCAATGATTACCGAAGCTTCGGCCGTAGCGGAAACCCGCGTTCAAGACCTTCGCGCGGCAAGCATTCCATTGGAATCATTAGAGAGTACGATAATCGGTACCTACGAAGCTGACGTAGTTCAGAATTTGGAAAGATTAGCTTTTGCCAATTCTAAAACATCACGCCCTACCGGTCTTTACTATACCACTCCGATGTTTAGTTGTTCGAATGGAAAACTTTCAGAAATGCAGCGTGCGGTTTTGATTTCCGAAGGTAAATCGGTGACGCCGGGATCAATGCAGATAACGCGCACGAAATTAAATTTCATTCCAAAATCGGGTTTGTACGTTTTGGCTCATTCAAACTGTTCTACGTACGCGAAACCTAACGGCGATGTTGTTCCAACACCGTCGACTGAAAAGCTGAAGGCTTGTCCAGACACGGGGAAAACGTTTTTCCGCAACGGTCCTTTTTACGAATACCCACGGGTTGCGATGGCTTGCTGTGCGAAAAAAGGTTGCAAGGAACGGGTAGACCGGGGAATCGCGGCCCTGCAAGCGAAATTTCCAAAATCAGAATTCGATAAACCAGCAACGGGCCGGTAGCCGTTTTTCAAAACGACGGTTTATTTTGATTTTTCGCGAACTACTTTTTCCAAAATACTTTTTACAAAGAAAAATAAAATTACTCCAAACCAGGGCATGATAATGGACCAGGCGAAAACGGCCATGGCACCTGCCATTCCATATTGCGCAAGGAAGCCAAGGGGCCCCGCCATGAAATCGGCAATAATGACGGTGGGAGAAAATGCAATTGGTTCGGCATTAAAAATATATTCGCCCGTCCGTAAAAAAACCGGAATTAATATCAATTGAAGTGGAGTGATCAGATAATTAATAAACTGCATCGTCGGGTGATTTAATTTCAAGCTTGGTCCGACGGCCACACACAAGATTGTCGTCGCGCCCATGATAGGAATGGTTCCCAGGATAAATGCGAAAGATACGGCTAAAGCTAAATCCTTTGGCGTCGCACCTTGGTAAAGTTGATCCAGCAGAATCTTTTTAAGCTTTCTGGTCATAGAAAAATTATTGTCTATATTTGCCCCAACTGGAACCAATAAAAACGATATTCTTTCACGCTCTGGAAACTTCATCTCAATAAGTTAATATTTACTCACGCGCTTCGCTGAAATTGGGTACAATGGTCGATACAGCTTATTGATAAAAACTTTCGCGCTATTTGCGTACGGAGCTAGGGTGTCTGTGAAATCGCACTATACCGTTAAAAAGAAAATTTTATTTAAAAAACATCAGGGCTTGCAGTTGAGAGGTGATCTTTTTAAACCTCGAAGGGCTAAAGATCTTCCTATGGTACTCATGATCCATGGAGGGGCTTGGAAGAGCCGTACGGGCAATATGGAATCAGTGTGCCGGTTACTAGCGTCGCAAGGATTTGTTGTGTTTAATACCACTTACCGGTTTGCTCCAAAACACCCATTTCCCGCGGCCCTTGAAGACGTGGAATCGGCACTAGAGTTTATGAGAGAAAACGGCCGCGAGTTAGGCGGGGACCCGAAACAAATTTTTGTATGGGGTTATTCCGCTGGCGGACATCTAGCATTATTATTAGGTCTTAATCCTTCCAATAAAATTAAAGGAATTGTGGCGGGCGGAGCACCAACAAATCTGTGCAATTGGCCGGGTGCTAGAACCGTCGTTGAATTTATGGGGAAACAATTTCACGAAGACCCAGATTTTTGGCGAAAGGCCTCGCCCGTTAATCATGTCAGGAAAAATTCACCACCGGTTTTCCTTTATCACGGGAAAAAAGATTTTATCGTTGGAATTAACCATATGCTAGAGTTACAAGAAAAACTAAAATCGCAAAATATTCCCGTACAAGCCAAGGTTTTTAAGTGGTTCGGACATTTCAGTCTTTATTTGTTTCATCGACCGTCAGTCGATGCCGGAATTAAATTTCTTCGCACAATTTAATTAAGCGATGGTTCTTTGATTGTTTCAAAGTCTTTGGCTGCTTCGATAAGTCCCGAAAGAACCGAATGGAAAAATGATCCGGTATGAAGTTTATCTGTTCCAAATCTTTTTTCAAAAGTGTGGCGGACAAACGGAACGTGGGCAGTACCACCAGTTAAGAATACGAGATCGATCTGTTTATCTGTCAGATTTGCCTGCCCTAAACACCGGTCTAATGCTTCAAAAATCGGGGCCCGTACTTTTTCAGACCAATTTTCAAATTCTGATCTTTGGAAAATTTCGATGGTTTCCAAATCTGGGTAATCAAATTTAAAGCGGGTTTTTGCTTCAGTGGACAGGGTCCGTTTAGTTTTTTCTATTTCTTCGAAAAACGGAAAAATCTGTTGGTCTTCGATTAATATAAATAGCCGCTGAAGAATGGCCTTATCCTGCGGCTTAAGGGCACATTTTTCCACTTCTTTTATAAAATTATAGGTCTCGCGCTCTTTTAAATGAACGATATGCGCGGGTTTATTCAGGCGGTCCATCACTGATTGCGGCATCGTGAATGTGTTTGAAGTCATGGGAAATTTATAAGCGACCGTTGCGCCAAAAGTTTTATTAAGCCGCTCGCTCATGAAAACGCTATCTAGGGCGTCGCCGGCCACCGTCGCACCATCGACACCTAAGACATCATTCTTCTTAAACGTGTCTGGAGACATTTTCATAACCGTAAAATCAGAGGTTCCTCCGCCGAAATCGCCAATCAAAACAATTTTTTCAGAATCTAATTTTCGGCGGTAATCAAGTGCTGCGGCTAATGGTTCCGGTACAAATGCAATTTCCTTAAATCCGGCGAAGGCAGCAGCTTTGCGCATGCGGTGAAGGGCAAAGCTGTCGGCGACATCATCCATGGAATATCTTGCTGGTCGACCAATAACGGCTTTGGTAATTTCTTTCCCTAAAATAATTTCGGAACGTTTTTTTAATTCCAGTAAAAATATTCCAATTAAATTTTCCAGGCCTAATACGCGGTTATCGATCATTGTTCCTAAATAATTTTTATTGGGTAGGTGGGATTTGAACGAGCGGAATAATCTTCCCGTCATCTCGTTTTCAATAAATTTATCGATGGCTTCGGTTCCATAAAAGCACTTTTCGGCATCAGGAAAATAAAGTAGCGTCCGCATCAAGGTTGGATCTTTGGCATAAGGATCAAGCGCCAGTGCTTCGGTTCTTTCACCGTTATGAATGGCACCGACCAGAGAATTACTGGTACCGAAATCTATGGCTAAAATTGTGTCAGACAAAAAAACCCCTTATACGCTATGACTATCCGGGATGACTTGCGGACCTTCGATAGCTCCATGGGATACGGGAAGATTTTTGATGATATCTTTATCACCTCTCATAACTTCCATTAACTGATCCCGGGAGTGCTTGGAGAAATTAAGTAACTCGTCTTGGTTATGTCGTAATTTATATTGGCCATCGAACATATCCATATCGTGTTTTACAAAAATCTCTAGAATCTTGGAAACTGACTCTGGGTTTTCACCCCAATCAACCAATAAACTTTTAGCTAACCTGACACTTGACCAAAAAGTATCGCGCTCGAAAACTTCAATTCCTAAATCTCTGAGATCAAAACCATGTTGACGGTTTCTGGCGCGGGCAAATATTTTTAAATGTGGATATGCCTCGCGAATAACTTTGGCGGTGTATAAAGATGCATCAACGTTTCCGATGGCCAAAACAAAATATTTGGCTTTTGGGGCACCGGCTTTATCAAGGAGGTCAATTCTGGATGCATCGCCATAGTAGACTTGATTTCCAAAGCGGCGAAGCGCTTCGACTTGTTCCGGATTATGTTCTAACGCTGTAAATGGTATTCCCCTGACAGTTAAAAGCCGGGAAATAATTTGGCCAAAGCGCCCAAGTCCCGCAACAATAACTTCCGGTCTTTCATCTGAAATTTCATCAAATGGTAATGGTGGCGCCTGAAATGTCTTGGATAAAATACGATCATTAAATGTTCCAAGCAGTGGAGTAATGGCCATGGAAAGTGAAACTACCATGATCAGTAAATCTGCCAGGTCTTGTTCCATGGCCTTTGCTTGCAGAAGAATCGTAATAATCACGAAAGCAAATTCGCTTCCTTGAATTACCGAGAATCCCATATTTCTTGAACTTGCAGCGTTTAGTTTAAATAGTTTTCCGGAAGCAATCAGAGCAAGATACTTTAAACCTAAATACAAAAATAAAATACCCGCAACAAAAAATGGCCGTTCGATCAAAATATGGGTGTTGATCATCATTCCGATTGTCATAAAGAACAACCCGAGCAGCAGACCTTTAAATGGTTCTAGATCGCTTTCTAATTCATGACGATATTCGCTTTCTGACAGGATGACTCCAACCAGAAAAGAGCCCAGTCCCATCGACAAACCCACTTGTTGCATCAAGGCTGCTACACCTATGACCATCAACAGTGATACGGCCGTAAAAACTTCGCGGCTATTAGTGCTGGCCACAAATCGAAATACATAATTAGAGGCGAATCGTCCAATGACCAAAATTCCAACAACTGCGACAATTCCGGCCCATGCGGGAAGAGAAGACGGCGAGGCAATGGTCACAAACATTAAAGGCAGCATTGCCAATACCGGGATCGCGACCACGTCTTGAA
>JAZKJI010000255.1:3421-5149 GCA_040384405.1 Bdellovibrionota bacterium | reverse complement strand
TTGCGAAAGCGGATCTACCGTGTTCTGTAGTAACTTCGTTTCTTTCACTTAAATATTGAAGCGCGAATGCAGTTGACGATAAGGCAAGAGCAAATCCCAATACGCAACTGATCAGAAGACTTTGGCCAAATGCAAAAAAGACGCTGGTCATTACGGCAGTAGTTAATACAACTTGGAAAGTACCTAACCCAAATACAGATTTTCGCATAACCCAAAGTCGCGCGGGTTTTAGTTCCAAACCGATAATAAATAATAAGAACACGATTCCAAATTCCGCCAAATGCATTAAATCTGAAACGTTAACAAAAAAGCTGGCACCGAAGGGTCCAATGACGACGCCGGCGATTAGATAACCAAGTATCGAACCTAGGCCTAACTTTTTTGCTAAGGGCACTGCCAATACGGCAGCGCCCAAGAATACAAGGATCAGAAAAACGAACTGGTTACTCATGTTCAAAAGCATATGATGGTCCAATTGTCCGTGGCAAGGCGATGCAGCCCATCGAATAGAATTAATTTTTTTTGAGTATTATCTCTAATTAAACCAATCTGCTTGCCGGTATTTTCCAAGCGCCATACAATTTTCAGGTGAAGAAGAACTTGATACCAATTTTTATTGCCGGGTTAGTGCTGTTTTTTTGGTTAAACCGCAATAAAACACCAGCTCCAAAGCCCGAGCATATAACTGAATCGGTCATTCAGGAAAGAATTGCGCCCCCACCAAAACCTGAAACTTTGAACTCGACCGTTCAGCAAAAACAAACGATCGGGACTTTGGCGAAAGATAATAAACCAAGCCGATCGGTTAAAGTTATGGCGGATAAACCATTAACTGTGCCCAAGGGAAATTCAAAAGAATTAGTCCTGCCATTCGTCATGGATGAAGGGGTTGCGGTCATTATGGGTGACGTTGTTATAGGTGCGCCGGTTGAGGGCGCTGGCGTCGAAAATGGGGTAGCGCTCATTCCACCTGTTAAAGTCTGGCCGACTAATAGAATTCCTTTTCATATTCAAGATAATGTTCAAAATCCAGAACGTATTTATAAAGCGTTGGCGATGTTCGAAGGGACGGCCGTGCAATTCATTCCTTATTCCGGTCAAAATGATGCGATTGTTTTTGAGGACAGCAATGGGATTTGCAAATCCTACGTTGGATACGTCGGAGGAAAACAACCGATTTGGCTTCCGCCAGGTTGTGGACCATCAGAAATTGCCCACGAAATATTGCACGCGTTGGGTTTTGTTCACGAACAAAACCGGTCAGACCGCGACAAATTCATTAAAGTTATGCCTGAAAATATTGACGAAAAATACGCAAATAATTTTGAAAAACTTCCCTACGAATACAGTAAAGCCACGGAAGTAACGCCGTTCGATTTCCAATCAATTATGATTTATCCTACTTGGATGTTCGCGAAAAGTGCGCTGCCTACAATGCAATCTCTGAAGCCCGGTTCAGTTATTTCACCCGGCGAAAATTTGAGTGTTCTGGATATCGACCGCATAAATGAACTGTACACGCGCGAATAGGATCCGATTTTTTAACGTAATTACCTAGACCTTTTCCAAAAAAATCTCGAATGTTTCGGTGCTTTTCAGAAGTCCTGTATCGTTCTTAAACGTGAATTGGAAAAGTTAGCTCTCCACTGCGGATTTAGTGGTCTAGTCCGTGCGTAATTCTTTCAAGGTGGGCGCAGAGCAATCCGATAAAGTAAGCATGGTTGCACT
>JAZKJI010000255.1:0-3411 GCA_040384405.1 Bdellovibrionota bacterium | reverse complement strand
CTCGGCGGTTTCAGTATCATCACTTGGTGCCGCGTTTTCAGTATTAGGATTACGCGATTTATTTGCGGGCGCGGCCCTGGCGGTTTGCGCTATGGCAGGGGCTTTAGAGTTTTCAAAATTCGTACTAGCCGCTTACCTGCATCAACGATGGTCAAATTTAAATTGGTTTCTTAAATCTTATCTTTCCATCGCGATTGTTATTCTTAGTATCATTACCAGTATGGGTATTTTTGGATTTTTATCCAACGCTTACCAATCGGCATCGGGCGTCTTGGAACAAGAAACTTTAAAGTTGGAAACTCTTCGTGGCCAGGAAGCGCGTAATACTTCAGAAGTTGCACGTTACACACGACTTATCGATGAAATCCCAGCGAATCGCGTGACTAAGAAAATGCAGGCCCGCGCTGAATATGAACCACAAATCAATTCTCTTACCAAACAATCTGAAGTAATTGCGAAACAGATCGGTGACGCTAATTTAAAGATTCTAGAAGTAAAACAAAAAGTCGGACCTTTAATATATATTTCTAAGGCTTTTAAAATTGATATTGATGACGTGGTTAAATATTTAATCTTGATTTTAGTATCAGTATTCGATCCATTGGCGATTTGTTTAGTAATTGCATCTAGTGAGTCAATCATGTCGCGACGTCGAGGTGAAGTAACTGAAATAACTGCAGCTCCAGTTGCAGCGACGGCTGCGCCGGCGGCGGCGATGCCGGAACAAACTTCAGCTCGAAAAGAAATGTCAGAACAAACTCACTCTGAATTTGCAATTCCTGCCCAGCCTGCTTATCAATCACGATTTCCTGCGGATCACGCCGATGGACAATCTGAAGTTCTGCCTCAGCCTCCGGTTTTGCCGGCAGGTAACGAAACTGTAGCAGCAGCTATTGTTCAAAGTGGAGCCGCAGAAAGAATCATCCATATGCGTTTTGCCGAGGAACAAGATAAGAAAGCAGACTAATTATGCTCATTAAAGTACTCGAGCATAAATGGGTTATACGAATTTTCGGAATCTTGCTGATCCTGGCACCCTTCTTAAATATTTTAATTACGGTTACCCAATTTAAAACGATGCCTTCCCAATGGGACATGGTTGCTATTAAAAAAGTAGCGATGGGCGCTTCAACTCCATTTTTAATGCTTCAAGTTTGCAGTCTAATTATTGGTATTGTGATGCTTCGGGGTGCAACGACAGCGTGGAAGTACGTTTTAGTTTTAGTTGGTGGCCACATTATTTTGCAACTAACTCAATTCCACCAATTTCGTGGCGATCGTACTCCATGGGTTTTCTTGATTACTGATTTTGCGGTCTTTTTATTTATCGCCGACCAATTAGTGTGGAAAGTAAAAATGCCAGAGCTTAAACGGGCACCGAAAGTTCCCAAGCCCGCAGTGGCAACCATTGCTTCAAGCGAACTTCCGGCCCCACCTGCTGCACTAATTGCGGAAGCCGAGTCAGAGACCAGAATTCCGGCAAGTCTTCCCGGGGCCCCGGCCGTATCAGTGCCTCGCTCTATTTCGTTAACCAGTAAGGAACGAATACTGATTCATCTGCAAGGATTCGGCGCATGGGGACAGTTATTAGACGTTTCCAGTTGGGGAATTTGCGTACGCGCAATAGTTCCTAATGTTCCAAATGTCGTATCAAAACCTTTGGAAATCGGAATCAGTAAAGATGTGTTTTTAAAATTGAAATTCGTGAAGCAAAACGGATCAGATTACTATTTTAATTATACGAATTTAACTGAAGCTGAAGTCACGTTACTGAATGATTGGTTGATTGAATTGGCCGCATAGTCGTGCCGGTATTATTACGATACAGACGAAAGTTTAGTTACAATTTTTAATGAATTAATAGAAAATTACTTAGCCGAGCAAAGACATTGAACAGTTCCGCTCTCATCCGTCACGGTCAGAAAATTTGCCTGAGCCGTCAGAATCTTACCCGAAGTATTTGTCATTTCAGTACCGTCAGTTTTAGAACCATCCGGAAGCGTTTCCAAATCAATAACGGTCATATCAAATAGTGATCCACTAGCTTCGACCAAGCAGCTGTGATTTTCGCCGATTAATTCGATTCCAGTTCTTTTGTTTTTATCTTGAGTCACGCGTGCAGTTTTGCTTGCTGTAGAAGCTAATGCTGCCGAGTTTTCGCCTTCGGAAAGTTGGCAGTTAAGGGAAAGCGCTAATGCCGGAGAAGCAATAAAGCAGGTAAGAATTAGAATTAAAAACTTTTGCATATTTTCTCCGTTACGATGATCCCTAATTTACTTAAAGATCCTGCTGGAATACGGTTGCAAGCCGTACTCCAGCCAGGGACGCATATATAAGCACCTTACCCGGGAAAATAGTCAACAGTGACCCTTTTGCGCGACAGCTACGTCTAACTTTTAGACGCCATTCCTAGAGGGGAGCTTCTTGGTTCATTGGAGAAAACCCTTAAAACTACCTTCTTTGCATCACCAGATTTATCAAGTTCGCGCATCATCATCACTGATTGGATTCCACCGATTAGGCAGCCGATCGCAAAAAGTAACCCTAAAATTCGCAAATAATCGGGCAGAGGAACCGTTTCGATTGCACGCATTGTCGTAAATGCAGCAGCTTCTTTTGTTAATAACAAAGTCGTTATTGCTGCTAACTTAAAACTGCTGGCAAAAACGTGAATGGCCGTTTCCTCACTAGAGATTCCCCCAAGTGGTGCGCGACTTTTTCTTTCCTCTAGAATATCGACCAACTCGAGTCCTAAATCCACGAGCACTAAAAAAATACCCGCGTATAAAAAAATTCCTTCTGAATTAAACACGAAAAGTAACAGCGACATTGGTACAAATACAAAAGCCCTTGCTGTATGGATGATATGTTCTTTTCTGGCACTAGGATGCAGGTGAAGTTTGTATTTAAAAAGATGAAAATATAAACCGTCAAATGCGCCTAGCAAACAAAACAATACTAATAAAATAGTGCAGATTAAATACATCATACGCCCTCCATGGCGGCCGGGCTGAATGTATGCCAGTATAGCAAACTTTCATTTTCGTAGTGATTTTCAAGTAATGCATTTGATAAGAACATTATGACTTTCGAAGTATAAGTCGTATCCAGTCGAATGCCTTCTAAAAATTGAAAATCGTCGATGATAAAGTGAGCACCCGCAGTGGTTTTTGCATACCCATTATTTCTGGGGCTTTCAACAATCTCGAACAATTTGGGATCAACTTTATTTTTTGAACCTGTGAATCGTAATACACGGTTCGCTAAAGAATTAATTTTGCGCCGGTTGCATATTATGGGCTCGGCACATCTAACGCCCGTGATTTTTATTTTGTAACCACTGATCGAAACTCCCGCTGTTAATCCCGCGATCGTTCCGCAGGTTCCCGCACCCACAATGATCCGGTCTGG
>JAZKJI010000254.1:0-2703 GCA_040384405.1 Bdellovibrionota bacterium | reverse complement strand
TCGATTTGTATGAAGGAATCGTATTCGTAGCCAAGCATTTTTGAAATAACCATAGCGAATACGGTAGTGGTACCTGAATGCCCTGTAGCAAATTTTTCAAGAAGTCCCATATAGTTATTAATTGGAACAAAATTAATTGGCCACGCTTAATTCGACCATCATCCCGCGCCATTTGAAAACCCGTAGGAATCGAAGCGGCAGAAGTATTTCCAGTTTCGTGAACGGCCACCACCATTTTTTCCGGTGGAAAATCAAGTTGGCTGGCTACGGCTTCTAGAATTCTTGAATTCGCTTGATGCGGAACTAGCCATTCGATGTCTTCGAGTTTTGTATTCGTGTTAGTCAAAGTTTCTTTGCAAGCAACGGCCATCGTTCTGACCGCATTTTTGAAAATTTCGCGACCACGCATTTTCATGAAATTTAATTCTAGATCTAAAGCATTTTGAGTAAACGGAACTTTTGATCCACCAGCTTGCAATACTAATAAGTCAGCAAGCGATCCTTCTGCGTGCATGTGAGAATCCATAATGATGTTTGGATCATCCGGAGTTGTTTGGGAAACAATCCACGCACCCGCAGCGTCTCCGAAAAGAATGCAAGTTTCACGGTCTTTATAGTTCATGTAACGAGTTAAGATCTCGGCACCAACAACTAAAATATGTTTATAAACGCCGGTTTTAATAAATTGATCGGCAACCGTTAAGCCGTAAAGAAATCCGGAACACGCAGCATTTAAATCAAATGCCATAATGTTTCGGCAACCAAGTTTGTGCTGTAGATAACAAGCGGTAGAAGGCATTGGCTGATCGCCACTGACGGTACCAAAGATAATGCAGTCGAGATCTTTTGCGGTAAGACCGGCTTCCGCGAGTGCTTTTTGAGCGGCCTTTAATCCTAAATCAGAAGTAGCTTCATCGGGTGCAGCTACGTGGCGGCGCTCGATCCCAGTTCGCTCGATAATCCACTGGTTGTTTGTATCAACCATTTTTTCTAGGTCAAAGTTCGTCAGCACCTTTTCTGGAAGGTAAGAACCTGTACCGGATATACGCGAGCGAAAAGGAAACTGCGCTGCCATAAAGAAACCTACTGGTTATCTTTAGAAGCGCTGATCTGTTTACCTTTGTAAAAGTAAGCGCCGTTAGTGCCTTTGTGAGCTGTGTGTGGACGCATTAATTCGCCAGATTTTCCGTCAACCGAAGTTGCTGGAGCAGAAATAGCATCGTGGGATCGTCGCATGTCTCTTCGTGAGCGGGACGTTTTCTTCTTAGGAGTTGGCATTGTTCACCTCTTATGGAGTTTCTCTATAAATCTTAATCGATTTCAAAGGGGACAAGGTGCACTGTTTTAAAGGAAAAATCAACGTTTAGACTTAAAATCCTTTAAAACCAGAAACTGCCTGGAAACACCCCTTAATTTGCTTAACTCAGTTTCACGTTCTTAAGCGCTTCAAACGGGTTTTTAGGCTTAAAATCCTCGGGTGCTTCGTCGTATTTGAACGGTTGACAGAACTTGTCATCACCACAAATTGAGCAGGCGCCACTTTCTAAAGGTTCCGGGCGGGGATTCAGTGGAATTGCTAAGCCCACCATTTCGTGAACGTATTCACTTGCATCGAAAACAGCCCCTTCAGAATATTCATAGCTGCTTGGGCCCTCTTGAGCGCCTTCAGAAATGTGGTTTACCTTAGAATATTTGCCCCCACGATCCATCGGCTGGGGCGGGATTAGGATTTCATTGAAGTTTTCACGAATAGAAAATTGAAATGGGATCCCGCATTTTGAGCAGTCTTCATTGGTTGCGGCTTTTAAACTTCCAATCAATTGGAAATCACGAGAGTTAATCGGGCGAATATGAAACTCGACGAAATAATCATTGTTTTGAATTAGATCTTTAAGTGTTTCATTAAGTTCGGCAGTCTTTCGATTTAACGAATAACTTTGGCCTTCTTCTTTAATTTCTTTTAAATGAATTTTCATAGCTTCCTCCGCTGAGAAATTTCGCTGCAAACCCGGTACAAAACGGCCGGAAGTCGCATATGTTCGTAAGGCTCAATAAAATGAACCATCGAGGGAAAAAGGTCAATGAACCGAAGGGTTTACATTTTAGGTAGGGGTAAAATTACACGGACCTACAGGTTTTGAAACTGCTTAGAGGCGTTTACTTTCTTTTTGATGGTCTTAAACTCTTTAAGCTGGTCGATCAAAGTCACCCAACGGTTCTCCTTCATTTCGCCAATGACCGGAGTGTCTATCAGGGATTTTTGGGCCGCCGCACTTTGCTTGAAGGTCTCGGCATCCATGGATTTATTCAAAGCCTGCATGATTTCATGGGCTTTTGCGGGATTCCGCAAGTAATGCTCCCAGCCCGTCCGAACGGCATTAACCAGAGCAGTGAATTTAGCCGGGTCTTTATCTAAGTCTTTTTTACGAACTGCCAATACCGTGGTGTAGGGATTAAAACCTTCATCTGCCACTAGAAACGTTTTCACTTTAATTCCGGCTTTTTCTGCCACCAAAGGTTCGCTGGTTAGAAAGCCTTGTTGAGCATTAGGTCCCGGGTTCTGGATATAGCTGATCCCACCTTGGTAAGGGACAAGCTTTGCTTTTACTGGAGCATATTTTTTCTTTAAAAATTGAGCATAGGTTAATCCCGATTGAAGGGCGATAACACCTTCGGTTTGGAAGAGGTCTTTTAACGTTTCGA
>JAZKJI010000253.1:0-5803 GCA_040384405.1 Bdellovibrionota bacterium | reverse complement strand
TAAATTTCCAAGCCCCCGCGTTTTAATGCAAAATCATGGAATCCGCCGCGGAATCCGACTCCTCGAAGTTTAAGTACGCGCACTCTTCGGCGTTCAGCACCAAATTCCGGAGCTAATTGTTCTAAACGGATAACTCCGTGAACCAAACTATGTAAATCCAAATCGCCATTACCTGAAGTTCTGTCATCTAATAAAAATACGGTGGTATTTCGACCGGCAAAATATTGTTTAAGTGCTAAAATTTGACGGCGATACCGCAAAGATTCTCGAGCTAACAACCGAAGCTCCGATAGGGAATCAAATACAACACGGGTCGGATTTATTCGACCGACTTCTTCTAGAATTGCTTTTGTAGTTTCGCCTAGCTCGATTTCTGATGGATGAAAAAATGTGTTTTGATTATCGGCATCTAACTGATCTTCGGATCTAAGCTCGAACATCTCGATTCCCGAAATATCCCAACCATGGGACTCCGCCACGGCCTCGACTTCTGCTTTAGTTTCGGAAAGAGTTACGTAAAGGACTCGCTCGCTGCTTCGCACGCCTTCCATTAAAAATTGAAGACCTAAAGTTGTCTTCCCGGCCCCCGGATCACCGTCAATTAAATAAATTCGATTTCTTGGAAGACCGCCATTAAGGATTTCATCAAGACCATGAACGCCGGTTTTGATAATTCGTGGAAGAGCAGTTGTCGACATTGGGACCTCTTTTCTTAGCCGCGAAAAATCGGGCAATCCAGCTTTATTCGTACCATAAAAACCCCTTTTTGCTAATGAGATCGGATAAAAAGTTAGAAATTTTTAAGGTTGAAATAGGATTGGTAATTTGTTTATAAAATTGGGGGAGAATGACCCCAAAATGATGACAAATTATATGAAAAATCCTGTAAAGTGACGCGAGTTGTTCGATCAATTCTTTAATAAAAATTTGATTTAATATCTATTGTTGAACCCCTAATTTTCCCGGGCCAGCAATTCAGTAAGTCGAATTTTCAGTGGAAACGGATTGTAATGCCTGCCCGGACTTGTCTTGCGTATGCCACGTCCCGACCATTGTCGTAAAATAAAGCATAAGTCTTCGAATCAATAGGCATTTTTTCTTTCCATTGCTTCAATGGAGGCACAGCTATTTATTGAAGGATGGTACTCATGACGAAGCGAATTTTTAAGGTCGCCTTGCCTCTTTGTTTATTTTTTGCCGGATTATTCGTGGCCTATAAATTCAAAGGTAATAACCAAGTTACTTCCTTACAACCTCAGGAATTTGCCCACGTGAGCTTCGTGCCTAATTCCAGGGGACCAGCCAATGGTGGACTTAAAAAGGGAAACCGCTTTGCGACGATTCTTTACAAATTAAAAGATAATGCCACCGCTGCCGAAATCGTTTCTTTACAGCAAGCTTTGCAATCCTTGGATATCACGATTGAAAAAAAGCACGCGGGAAATAAAATTAACCAAGCCAAATCCCTTAATCCTCAAGGCAAGTCGGAAGAGCAAATTGCTGCCGATATTTTTGCTACTGGCGCCGTCGAATTTGCCGAAGCCGATGCACTTATTGATTTATCGATGGTTCCAAATGATCCATACTATTCAAGTCAATGGCACCACGAGAAAATAAGTTCTCCCGCGGCATGGAACGTAACTTCAGGTATAGCCTCGGTAATCGTAGCCGACTGTGATACTGGGGTTGAAGCTACACATCCTGATTTAGCTGCCCGCTTATTATTACCAGGGTACAATTCAGAGGATGGTTCTTCAAATTTTTCCCCTGTCCACCCCCATGGCACGATGACATCCGGTACGATGGCAGCAACTCTTAATAACAATGGTGGAGTCGCCGGTGTCGCCGGAAATGTAAGTATCATTCCAATCAAAATTAGTAACCGCTCGGATGGCAGCGCTTATTATTCGGCAATGATCAATTGCATTTCATACGCAGCCGATCGTGGGGCGAAAGTTGTTAATCTAAGTTATGACGTAACGGATAGTTTAGCGATTGATTCTGCCGCTCAATACTTGCGGTCGAAAGGTGGCCTACTTTTCGTCGCTGCGGGCAACTCGGGCGCGGATATTTCAAGTCGTGCAGATGTTGAGTCATTCATTACAGTCGGAGCAACGGATACAAACGATCAAAGAACTAGTTGGTCTAATTATGGAACGCCGGTTGATATCGTAGCACCAGGCTTGGATATTTTGACCACGACCACGGCTGGCGCCTATGCCTATGCCAGCGGAACTTCGTTTTCAGCACCAATCGTTGCTGGTACCGCGGCACTTTTATATTCGATAAATCCAAATTTTACCGCTAGCCAAATTGAACAATTTATATTTAATTCGGCGACGAAGTTAGGTAACGAAGCTTACTTCGGAAATGGCCGCGTAAATGCGGCAGCCGCTGTGCAAGCTGCAGGTGGAAATGTTGTTCCCCAACCAGCTCCGACACCCGCGCCCGTCACTACGACGACAACAACTACAACGGTTCCACCTAAGCCTGGTAAAGGAAGAAAGAAATAGCTACACGCAGTACTTCTCGGCGACTTTAATTAGCACGTCGATATTGACGGGCTTGCGAAGAAATCCGCTGGCGCCTACCCGTTTAGCTTTTTCTTCGGCATTAGAATCCGCAGTCATTACCAAAGTAGGAATTGCCGCCATCTTGGAGTCTTTGATTTGCTCAGCGCGAAACTGATATCCATCCATTCCCGGCATCATTAAATCTAATAAAATTACACACGGTGGGGGCGCAAAACTGCGAAGTTTTTCCAATGCCTCTTTGCCGTCACCCGCAAATTCGACCGGATAACCTTCGGACTCATACAGTAATTTTATCAAGTCCCGAATGTCTTCTGAATCTTCAATTACAAATATGCAGCCTCGGGTACTAGAACTCATAATCTTGCGATCTCTTGTGCTGAGTCGGTTGCTTCGGATTGAGTGCTATCTCAACGGTAAATTTCGAGCCTTTACCGATATCACTTTCAACTTCAATCGTACCTTCGTGGGCAATCACGATTTCTTTTGCTATGTAAAGACCTAATCCAAGTCCGCTGACTTCATTCGGGGAAATCGCGCGCTCGAACCTTTCAAAAATTCTTTCCTGGTCTTCTTTAGAAATTCCCATTCCGTGATCAGCAACCGACAGAACAGCACGATCATTTTCTTTAAGAAGTTCGATTTTAATTTTCTTTCCTGCACCGTATTTTGTCGCATTGGAAAGTAAATTTAATACTACTTGCTCAAGCCTGAACTGATCCCAATTTCCTTCAACGTCTGGCTGTAAATCCATTTCCACTTCGCAATTTGCCGCCGCAACCTGAACTTGAAATCTGTCGACTACGCCCTGGACAAGATTCGATAAATTTGTTTTTTCAAAACTCGTCGTTAACTTGCCAACTTGAATCCGGGAAATATCAAGCATGTCTTCCACTAAATGTGACAATCGGTCTACTTGCGTATCTAACTGATTTGCGAACTGAGTCACCCGTTCTTTAGTGAAAATCGAAAAGTCGCCACGATTGATATTTCTTTGGGTAATTTGGGCTTGTAATCGCAATGCCGTTAATGGTGTTTTTAATTCGTGGGAAGCGACTGATACAAATTCATCACGGGCACGCACGGCCTTTTGCAATTCTTCCGTTCGTTCTTCAACCCGTTTTTCTAAATTAACTTTCGATTGTTCTAAGGCCTCGTTAACTTCTTGCAGTTTTTCTTGCGCAATTTTCCGCTCGGTCAAATCTCGGGTTACTTTTGTGAAGCCAATCAAATTTCCGGTACCGTCATTAACGCGCGTGATGACCACATTGGCCCAGAACTGGGTTCCATCTTTACGAAGTCGCCAACCTTCCATCTCAATTCGGCCGTTGGCAGTCGCTTCGATAAGTTCATAACCGGGAATGTCCGCAATAATATCAGGCTCTGTATAAAAGGTGGAAAAATGTTTTCCGATAATTTCTTTAGCTTCATAGCCCTTAAATCTGCGGGCTCCCTCGTTCCAAGTTGTGATATAACCTTTCGGATCTAACATGAAAATTGCGTAATCTTTTACAGCTTCAATCATTAAACGATAGCGCTCTTCGCTTTGGCGGAGTTTATCTTCGGCTTGTTTTTTATCTGAAATATCACGAGTGACTTTGGAATATCCTTTTAGTTCGCCTTTTGAATCGCGAATCGCGGTGATTACAACATTCGCCCAAAAGTTAGTTCCATCTTTTCTGAGACGTAGACCTTCTTCTTCAAAACGCCCGTCTCTTTGAGCGATTTCTAATTCCATCTCGGGCTTTTTTGCGGCCTTGTCTTCCTCAGGATAAAAAACTGAAAAATGCTTTCCGATAATTTCGTTAGCTTCGTAACCTTTGAACCTGCGCGCGCCCTCATTCCAGGTGGCAATTTTTCCATGAATATCCAGCATAAAAATGGCGTAATCCAAAATGGATTCCACGAGAAGTTTAAATCTATCATTTTCTGAAACCGCTGAAGTACCCATCGCATTATGGCGATTAGTATCTTGGTTAGCAGACGAAATTGCAGATTTATCCGATGTCATAGATCCCCGAAATGCTCAATTTTTAAGCTCGCCACAGTTTGAACTATAACTTGGCCAGCGTCAAATTCCGTGGGGTGTTTCCGGTCGAAACCGTACCTCGATTTTGTAAACATATTTAATCAAATTTAGAATTGAAAGGTGATGTGATCCTAATTGATTGAACAACCTTTGGACCTAATAAATACTAAGGTAACAACTCAAACCTGCAGCAAACTTAATGGGTAAATTAGTAATTGTTTCTGCACTATTCAACTTCCGCCAAAAAAAAATGAATTAGGATATCAGTAACGCATTTTCCACATGGCCGCTGCGCCCTCGGGTGTCGGCACCATTGCAAATGTTTGATTTTTGAACTCGGGCCTCTGGTGAAAATAGGGAACGCTAATTCCGATTATTGAACCGGCGATTGCACCCATCGTGACATCAGTCGGAAAATGCCTTCCGGCGGCAACGCGTTCGAATGCTACGGATGTTCCTACGATGCCCGCTACATACCAGGGCCATTTATCTTCTGGATGTCTTGCAACGTGGGTCATAGCTCCGGCCGTCAGTGCAGCAAATGCAGAAGAAGTGTGTCCTGAATAAAATGAACGATAGCCCTTAGGATCAGTCATCATATCCTGGTCACCACCGTAACTTCGCGGTAAGGGCCGCTGAACCGAATACTTCGCTAATGTCGTCATTGCTCCGTTCAAACTTAGTACTTCCAGATAAACTAACATGTCTTCGACAAATGGTTCGGAAAGTCCGACTTCATTTAAGTCAAGTACAACGGGAAACCCAATTGCCAGCGCAACAGTTATATCACTTAACTGCTCGTGAAAATCATTTTTATTTCCGACGGCATATCGATCAATGGAATTTACTTCGTTGGAATCACAGGGGCAACGTTGACGGATAGAACTTCCATTATCGGTCAATGAAAAGTAAGAACCGACAGCTCCGACTCCGATTAATATTCCATCCGTTAAGTAATCAAATTGATAAATGGATTTAGATTTCGGAGTTGGAATTATTATGCTTTCCGCGTTCGCGGCGTTCATGAATAGAATGAAATTAAAAATCAGTAAAAAGCGGATTGTAACAGCCATAACAACCTTCGAATTTATTCAGCCGGAATTTCAAAGTGCTTTATATGACGAATTTGATTTTTTGACAATTGGTTAAGACAGTCTCTAAGAGCGGGACCCTTTAATTTCCAGAATTTTCGATTTCCCTTCATCGGCACTGGTTTTTTAAAGGTGATAATATTCTCTAAAAC
>JAZKJI010000252.1:0-8706 GCA_040384405.1 Bdellovibrionota bacterium | reverse complement strand
CTCCGAAATGCTCACAAATGGTTTCTCAATAATTCGTTGCAAGATATCTTGACCTTCAAACAGAATTTTTCCACCGTAGTTCACATCCTGATTCAAACGCAGAATGGATAAGGCCGTGACAGTTTTACCCGATCCTGATTCACCGACCAGCGCAACCATTTCGCCTTTTTCAATCTTCATTAGTATCCCATCCAGGCGGTCGAAACTCTTTTCGTACTTTGGATTTCCGGTGATTTTAACTAAATTTGCTGAAGCGTGTTTGAAGTTTTCGCTGGCGACGGCCATGTTTTCTAAAATTGTTTCTAGGCGCTTTTTGGAATTTACTTGGGCAGCTATTCCGTCGACGTTTCCGATGATATCGAAAATCTTTTCGGTCTCGGCGCCGCGATCGGTAAGGATGGACATAATATCTTTATTTTTTAAACTTGGGATAAAAGAATTCGGTGGGATGGGTTCCTGATCCGAGGAGCCTGGCAATAAATAAATATATTTATCTCCCAAAGCACCTTGAGTACGTAGGTCTGCTTGCGTGCCCGTCGTAATTAAGTGTGCCTTATTTCTGCCGACGCGAATTTGAAGTTGGATTTTATGGGACTCTGGATTTAGTACGATTTGTTCAACGTTTCCTACGTTAATACCTGCTAATGAAACGACACTTCCCGCATTCAAACCTTGTACTTGTTCGAACTCGATCCAATAGCGGTCATATTTTTGAAACATGTTATCGCCACCCAACAAAAATATGCTGACGACAAATAATACCAGACCGGCAAAGATAAAGGCGCCTACCTGCCATTTTTGGATTTTCATTTCCATTAGAATTCTCCTGCGATAAATCGGGACATTAAAGAGTTGGTTTCTTTTTCCAACTGCTCCATTGTACCCTGGGCCGCGATTCTTCCCTCGAAAAGGAAGGCCATCTTATCTGCCACGGCAAATGCGGTCGGCATATCATGGGTAACCAGGATAGACGTCACGCCTTTCGCTTTTAAAGTTAAAATGTGTTCTTGAATTTTTTTAGTGTTACTTGGATCTAGTCCCGCCGTTGGCTCGTCATACAAAATAACTTCAGGCTCTAACATAATACCGCGGGCAAGGCCCACGCGCTTTTGCATTCCACCAGAAAGTTGGTTGGGATAAAGCTTTTCAGTTCCGTGTAGTCCAAATTCTGCCAAATGGAAAAGGACCCGCTCACGAATTTCTTTGGAAGATAATTTTAAGTGTTCACGTAATGGGAACGCCAGGTTTTCAAAAACTGAAAGTGAGTCAAACAGTGCTCCGCCTTGGAAAATATAAGCAGTTTTCTTGCGGAAGGGGATTAGTTCTTTTTCTGATAAGGGAACAATGTCGGTACCGTGAATTTCAATTCTTCCGGCATCGGGTTTTTCTAAACCAATTAGGCTTCGTAAGATAACGCTTTTACCGACGCCTGATCCACCGATCAAGCACAGGCATTCGCCCTTCTTAACGTAGAAGGTGACATCTTTATGGATCATTTTGTTGCCGAAGGATTTTTGGAATCCTTTGACCTCTATGATAGCATCCATTTTTCCACCATCCAAAAAGCTTTCGTTAATACGTAGTCACCAACTAATACAAATACCGAGGAAGTTACGACCGCTTTAGTTGTCGCAATTCCAACTTCTTGCGTTCCGGTTTTTACATTCAGACCGAAGTAACAAGAAGAGATCGAAATAAAGAACGCAAAGAAAAATGACTTTAAAAATCCGGAAAAGAAATCATAAAGATCTAAACCAGTAGTTAATTTTAAAAAATAAAAATCGCTATCAATATTCAATTCAGTTGCGCCCACTAGAAGTGCACCACCGTTACTGACGATGTTTGCGACGATACATAATAGCGGAAGTGCAATGAAACACGCGATCACGCGGGGGACGACGATTTGTTTGATGGGTGAAGTGCCCAATGCGCGAAGGGCGTCGATTTGTTGGGTAACTTTCATTGAACCGATTTCACTGGCCATTCCGGCGCCGACTCGGGCAGCAAACATTAAACTTGTAAATACGGGGCCCATTTCGCGAAGGACAGTGATTCCTACTAACTTGGGAACGTAAAGTTTTCCGCCGAATTTTTCCAGACCTAAACCAAATTGCAAAGCCATTACGCTTCCGGTACTTACTGCAGTTAAGATAACTAGCGGCGCAGATTTGATACCGACTGAATAAATTTGAATCAACAAAAGGCGCAGGTAGAATCTTCCTTTGAACGTATCGCGGAAAAACTGGATCGTCAGATCCGTGAAGCCAGCGAAAAATAAAAAGAAGTTCATCATTGTGCTCATGGTGCCTTTACGCTGTCGACAAATTGGTTAAAGGTCGTTCGTTCGTTCGTGAAATGCGTAAGCCGGCCTGAATAATTAAGGGTAATGCGGCAGCCATTTTTCTTGGTCACCAGCATATCCATCATCACCGGAATTCCGTCGATCTCTCCAGAGATATTGGTTCGACGGGCTTTGCGATTATTGAACATAATTTCTTTGGTTTCTAAAATGTCGTATTTATCAAAGGCGCCCATGGCGTCGGTTTCCATGGTTTGTAAAGATGGATCAGCATTTCCGGCGCAATTTGAAATTACCGAAATTATATTTCCGGTAGCGGGGCTTTGCCATGCGTATTGGATTCCGGTAAGTTCGACTTCCACGAAGGGCGACGCGGGTGGGGTCAGGGTTAATTTGGCAGGCACTACTTCTTTGCCAGGCAGGCTTACAGAAACGCAACTTGTAGTAAACGTCCCGGCCAAAATTACTGCAATTAAAGTATGTCCCAAACGACCGTAACGGTTTGGATTAATTCTTAATTGTTCATACTGGCAAACGAAATTGCCGGCTGACTTTTCAGCTTGATGTAAATCAGGATGCTTCATGTATTTCTTTTCGGCCCATACATAGATAAACTTCATCAAATTCACCTTGGGACTTTCGTCCAGAACAGATCCCGTCGACGAAGCGTCATCGACTTGTCAGAATTTTGGCGGTGATCTGGATCTAAGTCCTGCTAGAAATCGTCTGAATATTTTAAAAACGCATATAATATCAATCGCTTCGGGCGGATCGAATGCCAATTCATGGTACGCAGTGTGCATTTGTTATTTACCGTGATAAAAATTTTTAAGTCCTTACACCTAAGTCGTGCGTTTCTTTTAATTACCACCATGGTCTTTGTACTAGGGGCGTTCTTGTCTTTCGCCCAGGCCGGATCCGTTCGCGGGTTAGTCGATGTACAAGGCGAGACCGTGCATTTCGAATTCGAAGGTCAAAACCAATGGACCTACGAAGTTAAACGTAAGTTCGATGATAAAAATAAACTTTATTTTGAATTCACTTTGCCAAGTTTAACGGCCCAATCCGTTAAAGATTTGCAAGGCGTAAAGAACGCTCTGATTTCCAAAGTGGTAGCGGATGTTGCGGGACCAGATTCTAAAACAATTCTAAAAGTTTATCCGCAAAACGAAAAAGTAGATTTCTTTGATTATTTGACGGATCAACCTTCAAGATTAGTTGTTGATTTGTACATGGGTGACGAAGATTCAGCTTCGAAAGCAGTGCCAACTTCACCAATTAGATCAGGCAAATCAAAACCAACCGCGAAATCAGATTCCAAAGATAAAACAAAAGCAACGGTTGCGAAAAAAGACAGTCGTGCTCCGGCGATGGCTGATTCTTTAACGATTACTCCGTTTGGAAGTATCACGGCGGCTCCACGCGCGGGACTATTTGACGGATCAGATCCATTTTACGAGCGGTTTAATATTAAAGATTACGAAGTAAAAGAAGATGCGATTATTCGCAGTAAATATAATTACTATATTCCGTTTCCTCCTCTGGAAATTGCTACTACCAACTGGGAAAACGTAAAGAACCGCCAAGACTCTTACCAAATCGAGCCAAAAGAAGGTAAAGAAAATAAAGATGCACGTTTGATTGCCCGATTATTCGAGCGAAAAGATGGCCACTTATTTTTAAAAACCTACGACTGGTTCGTTAATGCGTATCCGGAATCTTCTTATTTAGATGCTCTGACTTATATGAAGGGCGACATGTTATTGGAAATGTGGCGCCAAGATAACTATCGCAAATCAATTGCTGATAAAGAGCTTCCGGCTCCGACACCTGATAAATGGTTCACCCAAGCCATTGATGCTTATAAAGATGCGCTTCGTAAGTATCCAAAGTCTCCGTTGGCAGAACGCGTGAGTTTAAAAGTTGGAATTTTACTTTATGAAAAGAAAGATTATTTTACTTCGCTTCGATCATTCAACGAACACGTTTTAAATCCTGATTTCGGCGACGAAAAAGTATCGTTATCTAAAAATATGGCTCGCATGGCGCAAGGCCAATCATATATGCACATCGGAAAAGCTGCAGAGGCTTTGGAAGTTTACGACCAAATCGAAAAAGAGTCTTCATTAGAAAGTATGCGCGCGGAAGCAGCTTACCGTCGTGGTGATGTTTACTACCAAAATAAGAAATATGTAGAAGCAATGGCCGAATACCAAAAAGCTTTAGCTAAATACGGTAAGTTCGAAAAAGATTATCCCCAAGCTGTTTACCATCAAGGTGAAGCCCAATTCTGGTTGGGAAATTACCGTGATTCTTTAAATGCTTACCGTGAATTTATCCGTAAATTTCCAAGTAATAGTGAAGCTCCATTCGCTACGACGCGGGTTGGAGAATTACTGGCAATGTTAGGTGCTGACTCGACACGTGTGATGGGTGCATTTTTGGAAACGTTTTTCCGTTTCGGGGAGAATCCAAAAACAATTATCGCGCGCATTCATATGACAAGCCAAAAAATGAAGGGCATGAAGCCCGTCGAAGTTGAAATTGCTGCTAATCAAATTCTGGCGTTATCAAAGCAATTAGATCTTCCAAAAATTGATCAATTTGCAACTGTAATGATCTCTGACGGGTACTCGAAAAGAAATGACCATCAAAAAGCGATCGATTTGTTAGTAAAGTATTATCAGGACAATCCTTCTTCAGTTGAAAAAGAAATTTTCCAACAACGGATCATCACTAATATTAACGATAAACTTCAGGGTGAAGTTGACCGTGGTGAATTCATGAAGGTTTTGCGAACTCATCAACGGTATGCTGACAATTGGTTAAAGCCTTCAGTCCGTTTAGATACTCCATTTAATGTGGGCCGTGCATTTGAACAAGCCGGAGTTCCCCAGGAATCTGAAATCTATTATAAGAAAGTACTTAATCAACTTTACAGTTTAGCGGGAACTTCGAAAGCTAAAGAAGCTTCAATTTTAGAGCGACTTCCGACAGAACAGGAAGTGCTTTTACGGTTGGGCCAAGTTGCATTTCAGAAAAAAGATTATGGCCAGTCACTTGAGTTCATTCGCCAGTTAAAAAAGCCTGACTTATTAAATGAAGACGGGCAAATCGAGCGAATTGATCTGGTTGCAAATCTTCTGGATAAAAAAGGTGATTCTGAAACAGCAATCATGCATTTAAAAGAATTAGTACAAACCTGGAAGGGCGTTCCGGCAAAAGTTGCGCAACCTTATCTACGTTTGGCACAAGCGGAAGTAAAAGTCGGAAAAACAAAAGAAGCACTTCGCTCTTTAGCCCGGATTGACGAAATCCATAAAGACTCGGGCGCGGTTAATGCGGTTACTCACGCGGCATCTTTAAAACTAGCTGCCGATATTCAAATGAAATCTGGAAATACAGACGATGCGATTGAAGCTATTGAAAAATTAATTAAAACTTACGGTGAAAAAACTCCGTATGCTTCTTACCGTTACCGGTTGGGCAATCTTTATTTCCAAAAGGGTGATTTGCAAAAAGCAAAAATCGCTTGGAATGATTTGAATGCTCAAGGAGATAAGTTCTGGGCAGGTTTAGCTCAGGAACAAATGAATAGTCAAAAATGGAATGATGAATACAAACGTTATCTTCAAAGGATTCCTGCAACTGCCAACCGGTAGTGCGGAATTCACAGGAGGAATATGAGTATCTTTGATAAAACAACGAATGCCCTGCAGACGACGCTGGGGATGAGGCAGATGAAGCACACGGTGACTTCTGCAAACATCGCCAATGCGGAAACTCCGGGGTATCACGCGCAAAAAATGGATTTTGAAGACGCACTTGCAAGATCTTTGGATCTTGATGGACTTCGAAAACAAAGTGTTACCAATGATGCGCATATTACGGTCGGTGGTCATTCGGCACGTGTTCGCCCGGATATTTACGAAAATCCAGAGGGTGAAGTTAGTAACGACGGAAATACCGTTGATCTGGAAAAAGAGATGTCCAATCTTTCCGAGAACGCGATCATGTATAAGGCTGCTTTAAATTTGATTAATAAAAAAATGGCGGCGTTAAAATACGCAGCAAGCGATGGTAGGTAATAATGGCTGATTTTTTATCGGGCTTAAGAATATCAAGCAGCGGGATGACGGCACAAAGACAACGTCTTAATGCCATCTCTTCAAACATTGCAAATATCAATACGACTAAAACTCCTGAAGGCGGAGCTTATCGCCGTAAAGATGTTGTGTTTGAAGCAATGCCAGACGCCAGAAACTTCGGTGAAGTTTTAACCGGAACTGATCCGCGTGCAAAAATGAACCGGGTCCAGGTGACAGATATCGTTTCAGATACAAGAGCTCCATTGGTGAAATACGAGCCGGGACATCCGGATGCAAATCCAGATGGTTACGTTGCTTATCCCAATATTAATTTGATGGAAGAAATGACAAATATGATACAAGCTTCGCGTTCTTACGAAGCAAACGTATCGGCAATGCAGGCATCAAAAGATATGGCATTGTCGGCGCTAGAGATCGGCAGATAATAGCCTAGTCTAGCCCCGAAAAAAGTGATTTTCGTTTAAGGATTACGGCAGTTTAGATAAACTAATTAAAGAGGTGAAGCCATGGACGGTTTTACGGTAGGAAAAAGCAATCGCTTCGTTGACACAGGAAGCTTCAAAAGCATCGAAGGAACATCAATTGTTCCGTCGAGCCCAAGTTCGTCCACTTCATCAACTGAAAAAACTTTCGCGCAAACTTTAAAGGATGCGGTTTCGGAAGTGAACTCTCTTCAAAAAGCTCAAGACAAAGGCATGCAGGATTTGGCCACTGGCCGCACTGATAACGTTGCTGACGTAATGATCGCTGCGGAAAAAGCAGACATCGCTTTAAGAGTGATGGTGCAAGTACGTAATAAAGTTATCGACGCTTACAGTGAAATGATGAGGATGCAGGTATAATGGGGGTTTATCTTGAATAAAGTATTTGGTGGATTAGTCCTCCAATTCCGCGATTTCTTTAAGAACATGGGGCCGACAAAACGGCTTTCCGTGATCAGTGTTTCCATCATTGCCTTTGTGGCATTGGCGTTAACGCTGTTTATGATTTCGGGGAAAGATTATGCCCCGTTATTTACAAACATCCCTAACGAGCAAGTTTCGACGATCGTTTCGAAACTAAATGCTAAAGGTATCCCGTTTCAACTGGTTGACGGTGGGAAGACAATTACTATTCCTAAAGATTTACTTCACTCGACGCAAATGGCTTTAATGTCTGAAATCGGTTCAGATAAAATGGGTCAAATCGGTTTTGAAATCTTTGATAAACAGGATTTTGGAATTAATTCTTACGCGCAAAAAATTAACTACCAACGTGCCCTGCAGGGCGAGTTGATGAGAGGTATTAATACTCTTACTGCCGTAAAACAGTCTAAAGTTATTCTTGCGATTCCAAATAAGAAAACATTTTTGGAAGAAGGCGATAAGCCATCCGCATCCGTTGTTGTAGAGCTTCATCAAGGTAAAGAACTTTCCCAAGATCAAGTTCGTGGAATTCGTTTCCTGGTTGCAAATTCAGTTGAGGGATTAGATCCAGATCGCGTTACCGTATTGGATGAGCGTGGAAAAATTCTGACTCGTCAAAATGACGGAGCAACTTCCGGTTCAAGCGATATTATGGAGCTTAAAACGAAAGTTGAAGGCGATCTAGAGACTCGGATCGAAGCAATTCTTAGTAAAGTTGTTGGCCACGCAAAAGTGGTGGCAAAAGTAGATGCTACTTTAAATCACCGAATGATTTCTTCGGTCGAAGAAAACTTTGACGGTGAAAAGACCGCATTACGAAGCCAACAAAGTGAAGAAGAGTTGTTAGATGGCTCAAGAACAAATCCAGCAGGAGTTCCGGGATCACGAGCAAATCTGCCAGGAGCACAAGAAGCTGGCCAAACCGGATTTCAACAAAACGTAAAACGTGAAATCAAAACTACCAACTTTGAAGTTCCAAAAACTGTTAGAAATATCAAAGAAGCAGCGGGTAACTTAGAGCGCTTATCAGTTGCGGTTATCGTTGATGGTGTTCAAACCACCACTACGAAAGAAGACGGTACTTCCGAGACAAAATGGGCTCCAAGATCTGAAGACGAAATTAAAAAATACGAAAATTTGGTTAAGAGTTCTATCGGGTTTAATGCTGCTCGCGGCGACTCGGTAAAAATCGAATCCATTCAGTTCCAGGGTGAAGACTTCTCTGAATCTGAAAAACTTCTTACTAATTTGGAACGTCGTAAACTTTTACATGCTCTATTTAAGTGGGCGTTACTGGGTTTCTCTTTAGCTTTATTTTTCTTTATCGTAGTTCGTCCATTCATGCAGTGGGTGACGGATTCTTTCCAAGATACGGTGGACGATATGTTACCTC
>JAZKJI010000251.1:3157-11627 GCA_040384405.1 Bdellovibrionota bacterium | reverse complement strand
TTAACTCTGCCAACAGATTTGGAATCCGTCATTCATTTGGCCGGCGAAAGTGTAGTAGGTAGCCGCTGGAACGATAAAGTGAAGGAACAAATTTTAAGTTCCAGAACAATTAGTACCGAGAATTTAGTTAATAGCCTTCCAAAAAGTGTAAAGCATTTCATATCGTCCTCGGCCACGGGTTTTTACGGGGATCAGGGAAATTCCGAACTCAACGAAAGTGCTCATTCAGGAAATGATTTTCTTTCCGAAGTGTGCCGCCAATGGGAATCAGCCGCGCTTAAAGCTGAAACACCAGACCGAAAAGTAGCGATCGTTCGGACCGGGGTTGTTTATGCTAAAGAAGGCGGAGCTTTAAAAAAAATGTTTTTACCCTTCAAGGCAGGTTTAGGTGGATCATTAGGATCGGGCCAACAATGGACGGGATGGATTCACATTGACGATATAGTCAGAGTTTATACCTTTATACTTGAAGAAAAACTGGCGGGGATATTTAACGGTGTAGCCCCTCATCCAGTAACAAACAAAGTATTCACAAAAACATTGGCGAAAACTCTCGGTCGGACAGTGGGTCCTCCAGTTCCAGAGCTCGCACTAAAAATTATTTTCGGAGAAGTGTCAGAAGTGATGTTGGCGTCACAGAAAGTAGTGCCAGCGCATTTGGAAAAAGCTAAATTTAAATTTTTCTTTCCTGATTTACCGGCGGCGCTAAAAGACATTTATAACATTTGAAAACCGATACTATATAAAGTTCCGCCCTCTAATATAACCGGGCCGCCCTTCATAAATAATAACCAATTTCTATTTAAATTAAACCGGGCCCCAATAGTTGCGCCAAAATTAATTGCGGCACCCGAACTGGCACTGGTAACGCCATCTTGAGGCAACATAAAATCCCGATATAACGAAAATGCTTCCAGTGCGATACCAACTCCACGCTGCGGGAAATAGACATATTGAACCGCAGGCAGTAAAGCCAAAACTGAAATTCTTGATCGTTGATAGATGATCGTATCTTGAGCCCCGCCGGCAGTTGCCGTTCCGAAAAATGCGGATAGGCTGTAGCGGTAAACAGACGTTTTTGTGGTTTTGAAACGTTTTCCGTAACCAATTCCGTATCCATCAAAATGGGTTTCCGCCGATTCAGATTTGCCACCGGCTTCAAGCTTTAATGTTTCATTCCAGGTTGTATATGCTAGGTCGATACTGGCCTTCGCATTCAGACTGCAGATTAATAAAAGAAATAAAATAAATTTAGAAGCTGCCATGTACCTGCCCCGCGAATATCCAAGTGTCATGAGCTGCCGATGTATCAACCAGGGTGCGGCCTGAAGCTAAATCAAATCTAAACTCCACCCGTTGCATAGGAAACATCAATAACCCCGTCGAATAACGATGGTTGTCTGCCGCTAAATCCCCATACTCGGAATTATACTGTTCGAAAGTAGTTTTCCAAAAAAGTCCGCGGGTCAGTTTAATTAAACCTTGAAATAATTGATATCCGCCATTTTTTTCAGCGGCATCGACGACAACTTTATCTTGCTGTTTAATCAGTCCAATTTCCGCGATGAATGCCGAGCCACCCTGAAACCCTTGTCGATAGTGAATGGCAGCCATATCTTTTGCTTCCCGGTCGCTGGCCGAAGTTAAAATGGAAGCGCCTAATCTTTTTAAAACTCCGACATCAAATTCTGCCTGCACGGATCCGCCCCGTTTTTGGTAATCCAGGTTCTCATTGGGGTTTCCACCAAATCCATTAATGGCAGCTTCCCAAGTTTTTTCAATTCGGTGAACCACAACTCCTAAACTGTGATTGAGTCCTCGGTTTGGATAGGGGTTAAAATCCTGAAAGGTTCTTTGAAAAGATGTGTGATCGACATTTCGGATTCCATAGACTTTTTCGATGAGGCCCCCGTAAGCCCACCAGGTTTTTGCGAAGTTTAAACGAACGTAATATTCTTTTGCGTACAAATTAGCTTTGTGAACACCCAAATCGCGGGTATCGGGAACATGACCAGCAGTAAAAACCAGTAATGGTGAACTGGCTTTATCGCTAAATTGCGTTGCGAATCCATAATCAGATTGCATCAAAATATATTTGTGGTCTTCATTGCCCGAGCGATATCGATTAATCAAATTTAAACCGCGATACTTTATTGAAGGTTTGAACCAAATCGGAAGTTCTACAGATCCTAAAAAACCTGAAGATTCAGATAAGGCTTCGTCCGATGTTCGCGGCGTTAACCATTTGGCAGCAATTTCAGAAGCCCAAACTCCGCGCCCATAATCAGTCAAGGCTCCGGATCCATGGCTGTTATAATGACAAGTTATACACGTAGCATATCCATAGCCGATAAATTCCGGATAGGCCCATGCACGGAGAGTGAACAAGCAAAGAAGTACAGAGTAGAGAATCCAAGATGGGAACTTCATTACTCAATAGCCTAGTAAGGGGCAGCGGATTGAACAAATGATTTTATTTATTTTTAGAGATTATTTTTGGGGCAGGTTTAGACGAAACCGAAATGTTACAGCGATTTGCTTCAGTACAGGCGCAAAGTGAGCTTCGAATACAACGAAAACTGACGCGCCGAGAGCAAATCCAGCTATTGATTGAAGGGTAAATATAGTTTTAGAAGAGGGCTTGTGCTTAACAATGACCACACAGGAGAATTTATGAAATTGAAGACGTTAGTAGCGGCAATAGTACTTTTCGGTGCTATGCAAGCAGCAGCAGATTGTAACAACGGACCAGTAACGGCAGAACCTTGTGACCCAAGCAGCACCGGTGGGCATAATCCACACACGGGCCCGGGTTGGGATGCTGATCCAAGCATTACCCATCCTTCACAACCAAGTTATCCGTCTCAACCATCGTACCCAGAACCAAGTTATCCAACTTATCCTTCGCATCCAGAGCCAAGCTACCCATCGTATCCATCTCAGCCTTCGTACCCAAGTTATCCTTCGCATCCAACATATCCATCTTATCCGTCTTACCCTTCTGAACCGAGCTACCCAAGTTACCCAAGCTATCCGTCATACCCAAGCTATCCTTCTGAACCAAGCTACCCATCTTACCCTTCAGAGCCTAGCTATCCGACTTATCCAACAAACCCACCAGCTCCGACAGTTCCATCGATTCAAACTAAAGTCCTTCACGTAACTTTGAATCAAACTGTTAAAGGCGCTGGCCGTGTTGAGCTAGCAAAAGCTTTAGGAATGTCTAAATATTCTGGTTGGAAGATCAGCAAAGTTCAAATGAACTGGGCGGCAACTTCTGGTCGTGTAAATTTACAATTGGACCTAAATGGAAAAGTTGTTTTCTTGCAAGCTTACAACTTAAATTCAGGAACAATGGCGACTTCTGTAGCGGCTCAGCCAAAACTTAAGAAGAGCAATACCTTTGGAGTTTCAAGTTCAGGAGCAATTACGCTTAAAGATGTTACTGTCGAGATCACTAAGTAAGATTGGTTTCAGTTCTTGATTTTAGTTTTTTTGAGAAGGCGGGAGTTTTCCCGCCTTTTTTCGTTGGTCGCCGTCGTCGCCGTTCGTCGAAACCGTTTCCGTGCCGTTTTACGTTTTCGTGTTTAAAACTTAACTGTGAAATCTGAAACTTGTAGGAAATTGCTCATCGTGCAATTTAATTCTGCGTTTGTGTTTTTTAAAACATTACCTAAAGAGATTGCATCTAGTCCGCGGTCTTTTAATGCTTTTAGTGGGATATCACACGAATATTTTAGCGCTGCTTGGCTGGCACTTACTTTTAGAACTGCTCCGTCAAGTACCACTGATTCGATGGGTTTTGATTTTAAAAGATGATCGCTTGTTATTGTTTGCGGATTGAAATTGCTCATCGTTAAAGTTCCGGCGAAAGCTGATTGAAGTAAAAGTAAAAACATTTTGATCCTCCGTTAAAAGCCGCTTCTGGATTGGGTAAGCTGGCATCTAAGTTTGTGTGACAGCAGGTACTGCTGCCGGTTTAATAAGCTAGAAAATTTCAGGGTTACCTGTCAATGGTGACATCGGGATGGGGTAAAATCTCCGCTTTCGACGCGCCCATTAGCTCATATATGCGATCAGCAATTCGGATTCCATCGCAAGCAGCTGACGTAATTCCTCCGGCATAACCTGCGCCTTCTCCAGCGGGGTAAAGTCCAGGGTGGGAAATGCTCTCGAAAGTTTCTTCATTTCTTGTAATTCGAAGCGGGCATGAGGTGCGTGATTCCACTCCGAATAGTTGGGCATCGGGGCTTAAAAAGCCTTTCATGGATTTTTGAAAAGAGACAAAACCTTCTTTGAGTTTGGTTGTCATGAATTCCGGCAATAATTCATCGAGCCGGATCGCTGCCGCGCCCGAAGGAGAAGATCCTTTAGTGACGGTTCCTAATTTGCCATCGATAAAATCAGTCAGCTTTTGAGCCGGAAGTTCTTTGGTACCACCGGACTCAAGGACCCGACGGTAAGCATCTTGTTCTAACGTTTTTCTTAATTTCATTCCGCCTAATAAATCGCCGGGAAAAAGTTTGTCATGATCAATTGTTACCACAATTGCGGCATTCGCAAAGGGAGAGTTACGGTGGTAGTTACTCATTCCGTTGCAAACCACTGCATCTGGTTCAGTGCCGCTGGATAAAACAAATCCCCCGGGGCACATGCAAAAGCTATAGACGCCAATGTTTGACTCTACATCATGGTGAGTAAGTTTATAGTTGGCCGATCCTAATTTAGGGTGGCCGGCCAAACTGCGATACTGGATTTGGTTAATTAATGCCTGTGGGTGCTCGATACGTAATCCCATTGCAAAGGATTTACCCTCCATCGCGACACCTAAGTCTTGTAAATGAAAAAGCATATCTTCGGCTGAATGCCCGGTTGCTAAAACAACAAACGGAGACAAAAACTTTTCCCCGTGTTCAGTTTCAACGCCGATAACATTTTTATTTTCGCCAACGATCATTTTAGTGACTTGGGTATTAAATTTTATCTCACAACCATTTTGCAAAAGATATTCGCGCATTTTAGGAATAACTCTTCGAATGCGGTCCGAACCCACGTGGGGATTGCTCAGATATTCAATTTCTGCGGGCGCCCCAAATTTTACTAATCGATTCATGACGAATGGAATGTGGGGTGATTTAATTCTAGTAATTAATTTTCCATCCGAATAAAGGCCGGCGCCGCCCTCGCCATAGCAAACATTATTT
The DNA here is from genome assembly GCA_040384405.1 of Bdellovibrionota bacterium. Taxonomy (GTDB): domain Bacteria; phylum Bdellovibrionota; class Bdellovibrionia; order Bdellovibrionales; family Bdellovibrionaceae; genus JAZKJI01. Next base: position 6,423 of record JAZKJI010000251.1, on the reverse strand, counting down.
CGAGGGTCTAATTGACCATACCGCCAGTATTTATTTATCCCTTTGATTCGTTCACCGGCATCGGATCCACGCTCGAACAAAATACAGGGAATTCCACGCTCGACTAATCGCAGGGCAGCGAATAGTCCCGCAGGTCCACTTCCGATCACTAAAACTTTTTCAGATGCCTTGTGGGGCAGTTTTTCCAAAGTGAATGATGGTTTATCAAGCACTTCATTTTTTTCCGCAATTTCCAGGCTGTAGACAAAGTGTGGAGAATGGCGAGAACGCGCGTCCACACTTTGACGGAGAATTCGATACTCGCCGTGCTCGGGCATTAACCAAGTGAGAGTTTCCTCTAATGGTTGATCCAAAGGAACTTTGATGTTTTGAAATACACGCGACATAAATAATCTATAGCACAAAGCGCTCTATGCTGACAGGAGAGTGCCTTTGGGGGTGTAATTCTTCCTATGTCTGCAATTACCCGATATTTACCAAGAAAAAAGTTAAGTCGCTGGATTGGATCTGTAGCCCGTTTAAAGCTGCCGTTTGGACTGCAAACCGCGGTAAATCGTGCTTTTGCGAAAAAATATGGAATCAGCATTCCCGACGCCGAGCTGGGTTTGCATGAATACCCAAGTTTAAATGCATTTTTCACCAGAAAGCTTAAGTCAGGAATTCGCCCCATCGCCGAAAAAGCTTATTTAGTCCATCCCGCCGACAGTCGAATTACTCAGGCTGCCACGATTACCCAAGGGCAATTAATCCAAGCAAAAGGCATTAATTATCATGTCGAGCAACTAACCGGCGATCCAACCGCGCTTCTTAAGTACGATGGCGGCGAATTTTTAACTTATTATCTTTGTCCCACTGATTATCACCGCGTGCATTCACCGGTAGAAGGGACTTTGGAATTAATTCGTTGGATTCCCGGAGATCTTTGGCCCGTTAATGACTGGAGTACTCAAAATATTCCCCAACTTTTTGAAGTTAATGAGCGCGCTTACGTGGAAATAAAAACGACATTGGGCCCCGTAGGAGTTGTGTTTGTAGGAGCAACTAACGTTGGTTCGATTGAAATATTTAAATCGAAATTCAAAATTGAAGAATTAACGGGCGAAGCTTTTACGGAAACATTCACTCCAAGTCCTAAGATTGGTAAGGGCGAAGATCTTGGATGTTTTCATATGGGAAGCACTGTGGTTTTGCTTCTTTCCCGGGAAGTCGTAAAACATCTAAAACTTAAAAATAATTTGGGTTACGTAAAAGTAAACGAAGAACTTGGCCAATCACTGCAGTTTTAATTCCTGAAAACATACCAAATCACATCACGTTCCGTAGACTTTAAAAGGTTCGCGCTTTGCCGAATTGTTATAACTTCCTTTTGGATTCAAATTCACAAGGAGTTAAAGTATGAATAATTTTTTAATCACGACAGCAGCAACAATAGTATTAGCGGTAAGTGCAACGGCTCAAGCCGAAGATAATCTTAATTGCAGAATCGAAAGTGTTTCCCAATCTATGGCTTCAGGGACCGACCGGATTTTAGGTCTGAAACTTAATCCATGTACGACAAATGGAAACGCATTTTCCAGCATTACGTTTGTGTGGGCACCGATCGCCCAAGAAACATTATTGAACGAAATTCAAGCATCCCAAAATTATGCCGTCTTTACGGTGACCCACGGATATTTCGGACGTCTACTTGCTATTAACGGTAACAAAGTCGGAAGCGTAACACCCATTGCTGACCGAGAAATCAGTACCTATAAGCTGGCAAAGGAAGGTGAGCCTAGTTGGATCCAAGCAGATGCTCTATTAAATGCTGGATACGTACCAAAAACTCCGGAGGTCAGCACTTCTGAAGACACTCCGCCTGTTTCTATTATGTCATTCCGAAGATCGTTGGACTTCGTTGGTCAGGATAATGAATTTTTCTTCCATATCCATCAAGGGGGAAAGCACTTTTCTCACTATGTAGGCGGCGTCCGCCCAGGATTTACTTATGTGTCGGTCAAAGGCCGCTTGCCTGAAGGGCAATTGCCACAGACCCACGCATTTAAATTAAGTGTTCGTGATGCCGAAGCGTTCTATCAAAGATTTGGAATGGCTAAAGATAAAACGATTAAAATCATTTTGGAGCGCGGAACATTCGCATGTCAAAATAAACAAACATGTGAAATTCGCCTAGGGAACTAAAAACTGTAACTGCGACGGCGACTGCAACGGGAACGGGACTGGAGACAGCAGACAGCAAACTGCAAACGGTTTTCTGTTGCGGTTACAGTTACAGTACAGTTGCCGTTGCCGTCGCCGTCGCCGTCGCCGTCGCAGATATCGTGAGGACAAGTCCCGCATTTCCTTTATCGTATCCGACAGCGATCGGGTTTGAAATTTTTCGTGATCATCAGTGCAAAACTTGTCTACAGGGAGTTGTTTTAATTAGAGACAACTCCTGTTTAGCCAACAAATCCCCCTGAACAATACGTATAATTTAAGTAGCGAGCTTAAGATTGTTCGGGGGACCTTAGTTTGAAATCACCATTTCTATTTCGTAAAAATATTCGAACAGTGTTAAGTGCTTTAGGCTTCGCTTTGATTGCAGTCGGTTTTCATAACTGTAGCCCTGCCGGAAAATTTAATGTCAATGCACCGTCAATCCAAAATAAAAATCCCCTCGGTTTGGCAAACCCGGCACCCGCGCCAGCCCCATCGCCTGCACCCGTCGTCACTCCCGCGCCCGCTCCTATACCGGCGCCGGTTACTCCGGCAACTCCGATTCCATTAATTAATAGCGCGACCGTTGTAAACTTGTCGGTGAGTCATGGTCAGAGTGTGCGAATTACAACCGATATTTCTGCGGGTGCGGGATTCACGCAAGCCTTAGTCGAATCTTACAAACGTTGGAGATCCGTCGAGGCAGGAGCCTTTCTAGAATATACCGTCAACTCTCCGGTCAAAGGCAAATTTGGGATTGCGGTTGCCTATACAACTTCTGTTCAAAGTACGCCGATAGAATTTATTTTAAATGGCACTTCGTTAGGAATTAAAACTCTTCAAGCCACGAATCAGCTTCCGGAAGGTCAAGATAGAATTGCTGTATTCGTGGAGCTTAATGAAGGAATTAACAAATTTAAAATTGTTTCCAACTCACAAGGCGCAAACTTTGACATCAATTGTTATTGTGGCACCATTCAAATCGATACTCCAAATGTAGGGTTTGTCTCTCATACAATGAGATGTGGCTGCCAAACAACACAAGTTAATAGTCCCACGCCTACACC
>JAZKJI010000251.1:2514-3147 GCA_040384405.1 Bdellovibrionota bacterium | reverse complement strand
GTTGAGCGTGTAATGTTTCCCATCTGCTGAAAGAACCGCTTTTGTTTTGCCCGAGTTAGCATCAGAACCAGCACTTGGTTCAGTAAGGCAATACGCAGCTTTCCATTCACCCGTAGCTAATTTTGGAATGGTTCAGGCATTAAGTCTTTCTGCTCCAAAGGTTTTAATGGCAGATGCGGTTTCGGATTTTTATCGATTATTTCTCAATGGCAGTACTTGGGAATGCGCGTGGTCCTATTGTTTTGTTGAATTTTTAGTAAGTTCCGCGCAAGAAGCAAATTACCAAATCTCGGTCGCCTATTCGCAGCAGGTCCCTGCTAATCATGCCTGCGCTGGCTTTTCCGTCAACGGCGTTACTCAAGACACGGTAGAGATGCTTTCTCCGGACGGTCAGGGTGTCACCACTCCTAAAACGATAAAAGTTCCCGCCGGAGTCAGCAAGCTTCGTATATACAATAGTAACTTCTTTAACGGAGTTTTTTGTTACGGTGCTTTTTACCGTTCAATCACGGTATCACCATAGAAATCGCGTCATGGCTAACTATCCAAGATTATCTAAACAGGATAAATACATTCCGTCGTAGCAGTTTCTTGAATACTGACGTTTTCCAACTCTCCGAAAACTTTCTTGGC
>JAZKJI010000251.1:0-2504 GCA_040384405.1 Bdellovibrionota bacterium | reverse complement strand
CGATCATATATCCAGACCGCTAAGTTTTCGGAAGTTGGATTTTCCAAACCCTTAACTTCATTTAAAACGCGATGATCGAGCTCCAATAGTAGGGGAGCCATTTCTTTTTGGATGACGTGGTAATCCAAGCCCCAGCCTGTTTTTGGGTCTTGTTCGGTAATGAAAGATAAAATTATTTTAAAGCTATGGCCGTGCATTCGATGGCAGGGATGATTTTCAGGTAAATTACGCAAAAAGCGGGCGGACTCGATTTGAAAATGCTGTTTGAGCCTGAATTTCATGCTATATCCCCTTTATGAACCAAACGACCTTACTGCTATCCAAAGAAAACTTCAAATTCTCGTCGGGTCATTTTTTAATATTCGATGACCAGCGGGCCGAGCGGCTTCACGGTCACAATTACCAGGTGAAGGTAGAGATCACAATACCCCCTGAAAAAAACCTGATGGATCAGGGCTATTTCGTGGATTTCAACGTTTTCAAGAAATACATTAAAGATCGTTTAGACCAATGGGACGAATTCGTCCTTTTGCCAAAAAATCATAAAGACATGAAATTCCGGGAAGAAGGACCGTCCTTGCACATAAATTTCCGGGATCGATATTATGTCCTACCAAAAAACGAAGTTGTGCTGTTGCCGGTGATAAATACCAGTGTTGAGCAGCTTTCTCGCATACTAGCGGAAGATTTTTACCAAGCGTTTAAGCTCTATAAAGTCACTAAAGTTCTGGTTTCCGTCGAAGAAACCAAGGGCCAAGCGGCAGCTACGGTGGCCGGCGATTTTTAGTCGCGTTTTCATCCAGTTTTCATTCGCGGGTTTGTTTGCCTAAGTTTTAGCCTCTTTTTTAATCTACCGCTATATTCAGCCCTATGAATTTATCTTCTGTTCGACATTTAGCTTCCGGCTCGCAATTCGAGATCACTGCCTTCGTGGGGGAAGACTTGGTTCGCGAACGCCTTCACGAATTAGGATTAAGACACGGTCTCGTTCTAGAGTACCGGGGGGCAGCGCCGTGGGGTGGCCCACTTATATTTCATTTTAAAGCGGTGAGTATCGCTTTGCGCCCTGAAGAAGCTTCCTGTCTCGAAGTCAAACCACTGTAAAAAAGGTTTCCCATGAATATGCACGCCACGATGACGGCCGAAAAAAAACATCCCGCAAAATCTATCGCCTTGGTAGGTTCTCCTAATTCGGGAAAGACAACGTTATATAATTGGCTAACGGCCTCGAGTTTTAAAACTGTTAATTACCCAGGCGCTACGGTCGAGTATTCATTGGGCCAATTAGCTAACCATCTTCATCCTTGGTACGACAATACTTTGCAGGTAATGGACACGCCGGGAACCTACAGTCTTCATCCAAAGAGTGCCGATGAGGTCGTTACCTTAAAATCAATCTATGAAAATCCCCAAGTAGGGCGGGTAGAAGCTATTTTGGTTGTCGTTGATGCGACCCAAATGGATCGGCATTTAGTTCTTGCTCAGCAAGTAAAGGAAACTGGCTTTCCAATGATGATCGTCATTACAATGGCGGATCTTCTGCGTAAGAAACAAATCGAGTTGGATTTAGAATCACTTCAAGCTCATTTTCAATGTCCGATCGTCATGTTTGACGGAATTATGGGTGCGGGACTTAAAGAAATCGTCCAAGAATTAAAAGATTTAGACGTCAGAAATATTCCGACAAAACCCTACGTATGGGACGAAGCTCAACAAGAAGCAAAAATTAAATCAATGGAAGCCCTGGCTACCAAAGCGCTTCAAAAAAAACCAGATGCCCGCGAACGTATAAAACAATTATCGTTAACAACTGAAAAATTAGACCGAATTTTTCTTCACCCGGTACTTGGGTTAGTCATATTTTTCTTGGTCATGTTCGGAGTATTCTCGGGATTATTCTGGATCGCGGCACCTTTCATGGACGCGATCGACACCGGGTTTTCATTTTTAGGTGAACAGCTGACGGCAAATTTTCCTGAAGGTTTATTGGCAGACTTTCTTGCCAATGGTTTGATCGCCTCACTGGGCGGAGTATTAATTTTTATCCCGCAAATTTTTATTCTATTCTTTTTAATTGGTGCTTTAGAGGGAAGTGGATATTTGGCAAGGGCCGCAACCTTGATTGACCGCCCTTTTTCAAAATCGGGATTAAGTGGAAGATCTTTCGTTCCGTTATTGTCAGGCTTTGCCTGCGCTATCCCAGCATTGATGGCGACAAGAAATATTCCTTCCCAACGGGATCGCTGGATTACAAATTTTATTATCCCGTTAATGACTTGCTCGGCACGTCTTCCGGTTTATGCTTTATTACTGACCTTTTTATTTCACGGACAGAGTGCATGGAAGCCGGGCTTTGCCTTAGCACTTCTTTATATGGCAGCTCTTTTTGTAGGTGCGATTGCGGCTTTAATTTTAAATAAATTTTTACCCAAAGGAACAACTTCACTTTTCATGATGGAGTTGCCAATTTATCGCCGCCCCCGTTGGAAAGTTTTATTCTTTCA
>JAZKJI010000250.1:0-17177 GCA_040384405.1 Bdellovibrionota bacterium | reverse complement strand
AGTAAAAAAGATATCACCGATAATCGTGCAAACGAAATGCACCATATAACGGCTTCGCTCATCCACGTTTGAAGCGATAGCGTTTGCTAGCACTCTTGAAAAGAAAAATGCGAATGTATTCACTACACCTTGAATCAAGGTCATCGTAACCATGTCACCATTGGCGATATGGGAAACTTCGTGGCTAAGAACGCCTTCAAGTTCACGGTCGTCCATGCGATTTAATAATCCGGTCGATACGGCAACTAAGGAATTTGATTTGGATGGACCCGTTGCAAACGCATTGGTGTCAGGTGACTCATAAATTCCAACTTCGGGCATCTTTGGTAATTGGGCTTTACGGGCAAACTCGTGCACTTTTTCGACAAGCCTTCTTAAGACTGGATCGTTATTGCGGGGGTCGATAACTTTTACCCCCATGAATGATTTCGCCATAAATTTGGACATCATTAGGGAAATCAGCGAGCCCGCAAAACCCATGACGGCGCAAAAAGCCAACAGAGTAGGGAAGTAACTATTAATTCCTTGTAGGTTTAGAAAAGTACTAACCAAAGACCAAGCGATCCCGATTGTAACGACCACTAATAAGTTAGTTAGTAAAAAAAGTCCGATACGTTTAAACATGGAAATGCCTCCAATATACTGATGTAACATTGAGTTCAAATTTACGATTGTCAATTTTAGACGTGCCGATTATTACCCCGTGAAACACAATTGAACTTAAGTAGTGACCTTTGACCGTTGGCGTTCTGAATTTGCGTGAGAGCCAAATTTAAAGTTTAACGATTGTTTTTCAACAGTTACCGTTACTTTACCGCCCTGGGCGAGCTTTCCAAATAAAAGCTCATCAACCAAAGGTTTTTTAAGGTGTTCATCCACGGTTCGGGCCATGGGTCTTGCGCCGTAGGCCTTGTCGTAGCCTTTTTCAACAAGCCAATCCATGACTTCTGCAGAAGCTTTGAATTCGACTTTCTTTTCCGCCAAACTCATTGCTAATTCATCCACGAATTTTTCCGCCACTTTTTTCACGATACTGGCATCAAGATGGCCGAATACCACCACGGCATCTAAACGATTTGTGAATTCCGGAGAGAAAGCTTTTTTCAATGCTTCGTGACCCGCAATGGATGGGCCGTCATTGGCGAGGCCAATGTTTCCTTTGCTCATTTCAATCGCGCCGGCATTTGTTGTCATGACGAGAATAACGTTTTTAAAATCGGTCACTCGTCCCTGGGAATCAGTTAATCGGGCAGCATCCATCACTTGCAGCAAAGATTGCGCGATATCGGGATGGGCTTTTTCCATTTCGTCTAAAAGTAAAACGCAGTAAGGGGATTGGGTGATGCTTTCGGTTAACAAGCCGCCACTTTCGTAACCGACATAGCCCGGAGGCGCGCCGATTAATTTCGATACCGAGTGTTTTTCCATATACTCGCCCATATCAAAACGCTTAAACGGAATTCCCATAATTAAAGCGAGCTGTTTACAAACTTCGGTTTTGCCGACGCCAGTTGGTCCTGCAAATAGAAATGATCCAACTGGTTTTACACGGTCAACTAGTCCACTTCGTGAAAGTTTAATCGCGGTAACAAGTTGATCAACGGCTTTATCTTGCCCGAAGATGACGGACTTTAATTTTTTATCTAAATCTTTGAGCGAAGCTCTTTCGTCCGTCGACATTTGGGCCATTGGAATGCCCGTAACTTGCGCCATAGTTTCTTCAATTTCACGAACCCCGATTTTTAATAGTTCCGAATGGGAATCTTTCAGGCGAAGTTTCGCACCCGTTTCATCCATGATATCGATGGCTTTATCCGGAAAATGTTTTCCGTGTAAATGTTTTTGTGCCAATGTCACGATTGCTTGAAGCGCTTCCGCGGAATATTCCACGCGATGGAATTTTTCGTAAGTGGCCTTCAATCCGTTTAGAATTTGTAAAGTTTCTTCAGCAGTAGGTTCATTAATATCAACTTTTTGGAAACGACGGTGAAGGGCACGATCTTTTTCAAAATGCTGGCGGTACTCCTGATATGTAGTAGAACCGATGCAGCTGAGTTGGCCCTGTGCCAAAACTGGTTTTAATAAATTAGAAGCATCCATGGATCCGCCACTGGTTGATCCAGCGCCAATGATCGTATGAATTTCATCGATAAAAAGAATGATATTTTTTCTTTTTTTAATTTCCTTAAGAATATTTTTTAACCGGCCTTCAAAATCCCCACGGAATTTGGTTCCGGCCAGTAAACTTCCCATGTCCAACGAATAAATTATTTTATTTTTCAGACTCTCTGGCACTGTTCCTTCGTTTATTCTGAGGGCCAGGCCTTCCGCCAATGCAGTTTTACCGACGCCGGGCTCGCCAACCAATAATGGATTATTTTTTGTTTTTCGAAGTAGGACTTGTTCCATACGCTCGAGAACTAAATCCCTGCCAACCAGCGGGTCGATTCCACCTTTGCGGGCGCGGTCATTTAAATTGATGCAAAAATCTTCCAGGGCAGATTTTTTTCCACCGGACTCGGCATCTTCGTCATCCGTTGGTTCACCTTGACCACTAAACGGATTTTCATTTTCGTCATTCTCGTCACCTTTTTCAATTCCGTGAGATAGGTAACTAATCAGGTCAAATTGAGTAACGCCTTGGCGAATCAATGAATAAAGGGCGTGGGATTCTTTTTCGTAGAAAAAGCAAACCAGTAAAGTTCCAAGTTGAACTTGCGATTTTCCAGAATTGCGGACTTGTAAAGCTGCCCGTTGAATCAGACGATGAAAGGCTAATGTAAATTCCGGTGACCAACTTTCGAAACCACCATAGTTATCTATTTGGTCTTGGGTGATTGATGGAAGACTGCGTAAATAGGAATGTAAGTATTTTCGAATTTCGGGAATTTGGGCGCCAACGCCTTCCAAAATTTCGATGCAGTTCGGATGTTCTGTTAAAACCAAGAGCAAATGCTCGAGGGTTACGAACTCATGTTTCTTTGATTTTGCCAATTCCGCCGCTTCACCTAATTTTTTTTCTAAATCTTTTGAAATCATTGGCTGTCCTCATCTTCTAGGGGTTCGAGGGTGCTTTTCAAAGGGTACTGATTTAATTGTGCAAATTGATTTACCTGCATCACTTTCATTTCCGCAACTTCGTAGGAAAATATTCCAGCTACACCAGACCCTTTTTTATGTACGTCCAGCATTATTTTTTGGGACTCTTTTTCTTCTTTCCCAAAAAATCTTTTCAAGATTAAGACGACGAAATCCATGGGCGTGTAATCATCATTTAATAAAACAACGGCGTATTTACGGGGCCGCCGGGTAACTGTTTCTTCTTCTATGGCTAGACCATGGCCCGGAGATTCTTCGGGCTGAGATGGTTTGTTCGACGATACAAGCGGTGGAATTGAAAGTATCCAGTTCATAGGAAAAGTATATCACTCTTATTGTATAAAAATGAGTCGAATTTATTCGTTCCGGTGTTGTGACATAATTTTTTGGCGAACTGATTTTCATGTCCCAGAATGCGACAGCGAATTATCATTTTTCCGACTCATGTATAGGCAATGGAAGTTGGAATTCGGATTTCATAATAGGACGTCGAGATTTGAGATGGGGGCTTGTCTTCGTAAAAGACCTTGTGCAGGATATAGAGGTAACGAAAATTAAATAAACAAACCGACTAAATAAACTTTTTGGGGGACGTATGTTACTAGGTTTAGGAAAGCGAAGCACGCTTCGCGACAACAGAGGCTTTTCACTCGTGGAATTAATGGTGGTCGTAGCGATCATCGGTGTTTTGGCTGCTATCGCAGTTCCAAACGTTACTCGCTACATCGCAAAATCACGGCAATCAGAGGCTAAGACAAATCTTGCCGGCTTGTACAGCGCGAACCAAGCGTTCTTTGCTGAGTACAACACTTACACGAATGCGTTTGAGCCGATGGGTTATCGCCCAACTGGTCAATTACGTTATTCTGCGGGATTCATTGGAACTGTAATGCATACAGCTGCCAATCTTCAGACCATGGGATATCCAGCAACTGGCGCAGCACCTGCGTTCGTTCAAACTGGTTTCGCCGGTACTGCAGCTTATTGCGTTGTTGCTCCAACTGCGATTCCAGCACTTCCAGCAGGTCAGTGCCAAATGTTAGCTGAATCTCGAACTGCAGCGGCCAGCCCAGCGCCTTTTGCTATCGCAATGGCAGCTGTTCCAACGAACGTTTTCCGCGCAGGAGCGGCAGCGTTGATCGTTACTGGTTCAGGGTTAATTGACACTTGGACAATTGACCAATCGAAAACAGTTACGAACTCAGTTACTGGAGTTCTATAATAATTTAGCGTGAAGTACTCACAAGGAATTCATAAGTTTAATTTCTTGATAAACCCAGGGCTTTGCCTTGGGTTTTTATTTTTCATCGCGGCGACGTTTGGGGTTTGGTACACAACCAACTATACTCGGAAATACATGCCAGTTACTCAGAAATTTATATCGCCACCAGAAATGCTTCAATATTTCGATTTCGGATTTAACGAAGTAATGGCCGATACGTTATGGATTCGGGCTATCCAAGATCTCGATTATTGTGATTCACCCGAGACTGAAAAAACATGTAGAGGTAAGAGTTGGCTTTTTAAAATGTTAAATGTCGCTTCTGATCTTTCTCCAAAAATGGAAGTGATTTACTCGGGCGGAGCTATTGCGATTAGCGTTCTAATCACCGACGTTGAAGGTGCCTCCCACTTATTTGAAAAAGGGGTCCGCAATATAACCGACGATTGGGTTATTCCTTATCGCGCTGGATATCACGCGCTTTACGAAGAAAAAAAATATGAAAAAGCAGCCGATTACATTCTTATGGCAGCTCGAAGGGGCGGACCATTCTGGTTTTACTCTTTATCGCAGCGACTTTATTTAAAAGAAGGAAAGCGAGATCTGGGCAGAGCAGTTCTTGCCGAATTGAAAACTCATATGAAAACCAATGGGATCGACGATCCAAAATTCATTCAGCGCCTTGAAGATCGTATTCGCGAAGACTCCGCCGAAGAATAACCTGCTCACTTATTTAGCAGCCGTGACGCGGCAAATCCTGTCTCTAAAATTCCACCTGTCCTCACATTGACTCTCTTGCGGAATGCCTCATATTCACCCTATGGCGACGAAGCGGGATTATTACGAAGTATTAGGCGTGGAAAAAACCGCGGATAGCGACACAATCAAGAAGGCCTATCGTAAACTCGCAATGCAATTTCATCCGGATCGGAATCCTGGGAATCCCGAAGCTGAAGAAAAATTTAAAGAAGCAGCGGCTGCCTACGAAGTATTGAGCGATGCTCAAAAGCGAGCAGCCTATGATCGCTTTGGTCACCAAGCTTTCGGGCAAGGTGGTTTTGGCGGGCAACAGGGTTTCCAAAATGCTGAAGATATTTTTGCTCAGTTCGGTGATATTTTTGGTGATCTTTTTGGAATGGGTGGCCAGCCCGGGGGCCGCGGCCAGCGCCGTTCTAACGGACCCCGTCGCGGTGCTGATTTAAGATATATCGCCGAGATGGATTTAAAAGACGTCATTACCGGATTAGAAAAAGAATTAGAATTTGATACTGAAGACGCTTGCGGTGAATGCGACGGGAACGGGGCCGAAAAAGGTTCTAAGCCCGCAACCTGTCCGCAGTGTAATGGTTCGGGCCAAGTGGTCAGTCGCCAAGGATTTTTCACTATGGCTTCTACGTGTCCGCGATGCCGGGGTGACGGGCAAATTATTGAAAAACCTTGTAAGACTTGTAAAGGAAAAGGGCGTACGCCATCGCACCGGAAAATCGCCGTTAAAATTCCACCCGGGGTCGATAACGGTACGCGATTACGAATATCCAACGAAGGTGAAGGCGGATTTAAGGGCGGCCCTGCGGGTGATTTATACGTTGAAATCCGACTTCGCGAACACGATTTATTTGAACGTGAAGGCGAAGATTTATTCGCCGAACTTTCTGTTCCCTATGTGCAGTTACTATTGGGTGGTCCACTGGAAGTGGAAACTTTGACAGGTGAAACGGAAATTGAAATTCCAAGATCTTGCCAACCGGGAGAATTGCTGAAAATTTCGGGTCAAGGCCTACCTTCTTTAAAAGGGAGCCGCCGAGGCCACATTTTTTATCGGGTGAAGCCTGTATTTCCAGAGAAGGTTTCTGCCAAAGAAGAAGAACATTTGCAGGAAATTGCTCAAATCTATGGCATTAAAACTAAGCCTAAAAAGAAGGGTATTTTTAATTGACCGGGACGCCCACCTTGACGAAAACCTTTTCAGACTCAAATTAAAGATAGGCAAGGGTGGTGGCAGTGCAAAACAACGGGTTAGCTCAAACCTCCATTCTTTTAGATTAAAATTATCAGATTTAATAAGTGATTGAACGTATTTGAAGGAGATTAGAAATGGGAAAAATTATTGGTATCGACTTAGGTACGACTAACTCGGTCGTTGCGATTATGGAGGGTGGAGAGCCCAAAGTATTGGTGAACGAGGAAGGTGCGCGTACGACTCCATCCGTTGTTGCTTTCACAAAAGACGGCGAACGATTAGTTGGTCAAATTGCAAAACGTCAGGCCGTGACGAATCCAGAAAATACAATTTTTTCTGCGAAACGTTTCATCGGTCGTAAGATGGAAGAAATTCAAGAAGAACTAAAACTAGTTCCTTATTCGGTAGTGAATAAAGGAAATGATTTAGCTTTTAAAGTTAAAGAAAAAACTGTTTCTCCAGAAGAAATTGGTGCAGCAGTTTTAGCAAAACTAAAAAAAGTTGCCGAAGATTACTTAGGTCAAGAAGTTACCGAAGCGGTAATTACCGTACCGGCTTACTTCAACGATTCTCAAAGACAGGCAACTAAAGATGCCGGAAGAATCGCGGGCCTTGATGTTAAACGTATTATCAACGAACCAACGGCGGCAGCACTTGCTTACGGTTTGGATCGCAAAAAAGACGAAAAAATTGTGATCTACGATTTCGGGGGCGGTACGTTTGATATTTCCGTTCTAGAAGTTGGTGATGGTGTCGTCGAAGTTAAATCTACGAATGGTGATACTCACTTGGGTGGTGATAATTTTGATATCCGTATCCTTGAGTGGATGATGGCCGAATTTAAAAAAGATCAAGGTATCGAATTACGAAACGATAAAATGGCCATCCAACGTTTGAAAGAAGCGGCGGAAAAAGCAAAGATCGAACTTTCTTCAGCTCAAGAAACGGATATTAACTTACCTTTCATTACGGCTGATCAGTCCGGTCCTAAGCACTTACAATTAAAATTAACCCGCGCGAAATTCGATCAAATGGTTGAAGACCTTGTTGCAAGATCTATCGAGCCTTGTAAAAAAGCTTTAGCTGATTCAGGTTTTAAATCATCTGATATCGACGAAGTAGTTTTGGTGGGTGGATCGACTCGTATTCCTGCAATCCAAAAAGCGGTTAAAGATTTCTTCGGTAAAGAGCCGAACAAAACTGTAAACCCTGATGAAGTTGTGGCGATCGGTGCTGCAATTCAAGGTGGTGTTTTAGCTGGGGACGTTAAAGATGTATTGTTATTAGATGTAACTCCATTGTCTTTAGGTATCGAGACTTTAGGCGGAGTTATGACGGCGTTGATCGAAAGAAACACCGCGATTCCAACTAAGAAATCGCAAGTGTTTTCGACAGCGGCGGATAACCAGCCTGCGGTTGAAATCCACGTTGTACAGGGTGAACGTAAAATGGCGACCGACAATAAAACTTTGGGACGCTTCGAGCTTTTGGGAATTCCACCAGCTCCACGGGGTGTTCCGCAAGTTGAAGTAACTTTTGATATTGATGCGAATGGTATCTTGAACGTATCCGCAAAAGATATGTCCAGTGGTAAATCGCAGCAAATTAAAATCACTTCGCAAAGCGGTCTAAGTGAAGAAGAAATTAAACAAGCAGTGAAAGAAGCAGAATTGCGCGCTGACGAAGATAAACAAAAAGCGGAATCAGCGACTCACCGAAACAACTTGGATAACATGGTTTACCAAGCTGAAAAGTTGGTGAAAGATTCTGGCGCACAGCTTGGCGAAGCCGATGTTAAAACTGCAAACGATGCAGTAGCTTCGGCGAAAAAGGTTTTAGAAAACCGCGATGCGGATCCTTCTGAATTAAAATCCTCTTTCGAAACTCTTCAAGCGATCGTTCACAAACTGACTGGCGAGTTGTACAAAAAACAATCAGCCGGAGCGGCGGGTGGCGCACCAGGCGCGGATCACGGCGCGGGCACTGGCGAAGAGAAAACAGGCGGCGATGACGTCATCGACGCTGATTACAAAGATGTTAACTAATTAAACTCCAGTTTCCTCCTGCGAAAGTGAATGGGCGGCCTTAAATGGGTTGCCCATTTTTTTTGCGGTCGGTTTTAGATTTTTGATTTTGGTTTTTAGGTGGGGTTCTTTTCGTTGCTCGCAGCCGAAGCCGTTCGTCGCACCCGTTTCCGTCCCGTTGACCGTACGGTTTCCCGAACTTTTCATCCTTTTATATTAAATTAATGTTGAAAATATTCTTTCGTGAAATCCCGAAATTTATATTTAGTTATAGTAATTTAATTTTACCGTTCATCCTCTCATCTTGAATTTCGCTTCCCAGGGTCAACAAATATAATGCAACGTTTCTGGAGCGCTCAGGTTTTTTGATATCTTTCGTCAGAGCTGGTCGCTACGGAAGTGCGCATGAATAGGTAATTGAATTTGAAGAAGTTAAACTCGGAAAAAGTTAACTCGAAAAACGGTTCGGAAGACGGGACGGGAACGGGTGCGACGAACGGCTTCGGCTGCGGACCACGGAAATAAACCAAACAATGTTTATGCCGAAAAATATTATCAAAATGCTGTTTATTTAAGCAAAAGCATTGCACAGAAATTCCGGCACAAAATTGGCATTACAGGGGATGTGATCAACCAAACCTTGAAGGAGGAAACACGGATGAAACAAAAAATCTTAGCTCTTGCTGCTATGTTCGTAGCATTGGGCACTGCAGTAACTGCAGAAGCACAAAATCAGATCGCGGCGACCGTTCGCCAAACTTATCGCAATGGTCAAACTATTAAAGTTAAGCAACTGCTTAATCTTTCTAGTGAATACGAAAAGGCGAAACTTCAGAATGTTCAATTCTTAGGTCAAGCGTTACAACCTGGAGTTGTATTAACGCTATTAATCGATGGAGTTGCTGTTGCGCAAGGTCAAGCACCGAACCAAATGGCGACTTTGACTTACAAAATGCAGGGCAATGTTTCTTTAAAGGGAAAAACGCTGCAGTTACGAGTCCAGGGTGGGGATTATTACCTAGATTCAATTAAGGCAAAATTTAAAAATGTAGGTAACGAGCCAGGTCAACCTTATCCGGGTCAGCCATACCCAGGACAACCGTACCCTGGGCAGCCATATCCAGGTCAGCCTTATCCTGGACAACCATACCCAGGACAACCGGGCCCAGTGGGTTATCAAGTTGTACAGATGACTTGCGCGAGCCTTGGACCTTTGAATGCACAATGCTCTATTAACAATGGCCGAATTTATACGGCTCAGTTAATCAATCAACTTTCTAGTTCAAATCATCCGTGCGTCTACGGACAAACTTGGTGGTTCGATGCTAGATCAGTTTATGTATCAAACGGTTGCAAAGCAACTTTCCGCGTTTGGGTACAGTAGGCTCGCCGATAAACGCCCTTCTGACTGTCCGCCGTCGCATTGGCTAAGGCGGATCGGCCACCGTTTTTCGCTCCAACGTGCGGATAGCACGCCTCCGCGAAAAACGGTAACCTCCGCCTTGCACAAGGGCATTTCTCGCCAATCCTAAAATATTGAGCGAGAAATATGAATAAATTCAAATTAGTTTATAGTGCGAATAAAAAAAGGCCGGGGTAACCCGGCCTTTTCTATTTAAGAAATAAATTCTTAAAGTACTAACTACTTAGTTTCTTCTTTAGTCTCTGTAGTTGTAGTAGCTTTTTTAGTTGTTTTTTTCTTCATAGCTTTTTTAGCTGGAGTTGCAGCGTGGTCTGCACCCATAGCTCCGTGATCAGCGCCCATTGCACCGTGATCAGTAGTTGCTGCGCCACCTGTTGTAGTGGTTTCAGTTTTAGTTGTTGTTGTAGCAGCTGCAGGCTCGTGGTGGTTAGCGAAAGAAACACCAGCGATCAATGTAGTAGCGATAAGTGCAACGATTTTCATAATAACTCCTTAGTTGTTATTGATGGTTTGTTTGTCTTGTAACGAAAGCCTACCAAACCGAACTTAAAGCGCAATTAAATCTAAATTAATTATTTTTAATTTCGATGCCTATAAAATCATCAACTCTGAGAAGTTTTGGATGCCGTAGGTTCAGCCGGTATTATAAGGTGAAAAACTGTCCCGTGAGGTTGGGCATCCTCAAAAAACAATTCAGCTTTGTGAAGTTCGGCAATTTTTTTAGCAATAGATAATCCCAGACCATAGCCCTTTACCTGTGTCTCGTGCCTGCGTCCCCGGGTGAAACGTTGGAAAATATTTTCGCGAACATCAGCGGGAATTCCAGGACCCTGGTCAGTGATTCGAATTTCTGTGGAGTCAATTTTCCAGTAAACCTCTAACAACAGTATTGAGGCTTCTGCCGAATATTTAATTCCGTTTTCAATCAAGTTAGTTAGCAAGTGCTTCATCAAATCGATATCGCACAAAATTTCACGCCGATTTTCTGAATTATAAAGTCTGACGTGAGGTTCGATTCTTTTATTCTTAAACGCGCGAT
The DNA here is from genome assembly GCA_040384405.1 of Bdellovibrionota bacterium. GTDB lineage: Bacteria > Bdellovibrionota > Bdellovibrionia > Bdellovibrionales > Bdellovibrionaceae > JAZKJI01. The sequence goes on along the minus strand of JAZKJI010000250.1, from coordinate 6,410 downwards.
CCATACTGGATAAAACGTCAGTTAAGACTTCATCCGCGGGGATGGAAACATACTTTAAATTTTCAACTCCCGAGTCAACTTGTGCCAAAAATAACATGTCTTTTATTATCCGGGACAGATGATCGATTTCGGTCAGCTGGTTTTTAAAAAAATCAGATAAGTTTTTGTCGGCAGTGCGGGATTTTAACTCCACCTCTGCGCGCATGATTGTCAGTGGAGTTAATAATTGGTGGGAAGCATCTGCAATGAATCTATCCTGACTGGCAAACGAGTTTTCAATGCGGTCGAGCATGTGATTAAGGGTCAAAGCAAGGCCCCGAATTTCATCTTTGTTCTTGGGAATTGCAATTCTTTGAGAAAGATCACGGACAGAAATGTTTTGGGCCGTCGTCATTATTTCTTTAACCGGTGCCAATGCCCTGCCAGAAACGAAAAGTCCACCTAAGGCCGCAAGTAAAAGTACTATTGGAATTCCAAATCTGAATAAATTAAGTCGGCTGTCGATTTGGTTTTCCATTAAAATTAAAGGTACTGCAATTTGAAGCGCCAATTGCGGTTGCGGATTATTATCGAGTGGAATTGTTAATAACCGGTAAGAGTGGGCTTCAGCATCCGGAAAGGTTGAGTCCAAATTTATCGTTCGATAATAGCTATCTTCGCCTTTCGCGAAGGCTTCGAATGCTTTTTTGTAAGGGAAGTCTACTTGTTGAAATTGTGTCAGTCTGGCAAGCACTGATCCCGAGACGTGCCGAATCTGAATCAACGCTTGGCCCAGAGGGAAGGGAAGGATCTTACCTTGGTTTAAATTTATGGGAATAAGTTCTAAAGCTTCATTCCGGCCAAGCTCGATTCCTTCTGAAACATCCACCGAATAATTGAAAAGCGCATTGTCGAAGTCGTTTTGTAAAACTTCGATCATAAAGTTAAAAGTATATACGTTAAACAAAATGGAAGTTGTTCCAAAAATTAAAACGAATAGTAAGGCAAGTCTTAGGCGTAAACTAAGTTTTGAGAACATAGCCGACGCCAACCACGGTGTGGATCAGCTTCGTTGCGAAAGGGGAGTCCACTTTTTTTCGAAGCATGTTAATATAGACATCTATAACGTTGCTTTCATTATCAAAATTTATATCCCAGACATGTTCCGCAATTGATACTCGGCCCAGTGGGCGCCCAGCATTGCGGACCAAATATTCAAGCAAAGCAAATTCTTTAGTTGTCAGTTGGATTTCCTGATCACCTCGGGAAACGCGGCGGGTAATAAGATTCATTTCCAAATCGCCAACTTTAAGTGTGGAAGATGCTTCCGAAGTCGGATTCTTTCGTCTTAGCAACGCGCGAACTCTGGCTAGTAATTCTTCGAATGAAAAAGGTTTGGTTAGGTAGTCATCGGCACCGGCATCAAGTCCGCCGACTTTATCTTTCGTCGAAGACAAAGCAGATAACATTAAAATTGGACTTTCGCATTTTTGCTCGCGGAGCTGGCGGGCAAAATCCATTCCCGATCCATCTGGTAACATCACATCCAAAATCACTAAGTCATAATCAGTTTGGGCGGTAAACTCATTTGCCTCACTACAAGTTGAAGCCAGGTCGACGGCATATCCCACTTCACCCAAACCTTGTTTTACGAACTGGGACATTTTTGATTGATCTTCGACAACAAGAATTCGCATTAGGTTTAAAATTCCTCGGGGGCAGGGGTGGTCTTTGCGGGTGCTTCCTCAATTTCCACAGAATTAATTTTATCGGATTCGTCGGCGGTCACTTGAACTTTTGGTCCTTGCGGAGCCAAGCTTTTACGTAAGCGGTTTTTCATCAACCCATAATCTTTTGCGGCCGCTGGTAGATAGTAGGTTCCGGATGCAGTACTTGATTCAAAAAAAACTTCGGTCTCGCCTTGAATTTCGCGAATCACGCGAACTTTTGCGGTAAAGCTTTTGCTGTCGTTTTCCCGTTCATAAATATTTTTACTGGGCTTTTTTGCGGCGGCAGGCGCTGCCGGGCCCTCGGCCAAAGCATGGCTAGAAAGCGAAATGCTAAAAATTAAAATTAGAAATGCCCAATTCCTACGCATATTTAATATTATGCCTTTATGTAGATCCATTCACAAGGCCGTTGGTGGACGTCTAAACCCGGGTATACCCCGCTTCCATTGCAGTTTAATTTCGGGCCAAAATAAGACAATCAGCGCAATGCCCATAAATATAAAGGACAAGACCGTCCACTCATTTAAAGTTTCGTTAAACAAATAATAAGCAACTACGGCCGATAATAGAGGCTCAATTAGCTTTCCGCAGGTCATTAATCCAATGTTCATAAACTTCATCAAGTAACTGAACAGCGAATGTCCAAGGAGAGTGGGCATTAGTACTAATATAACGACGCAAGCCCACATAATAGGCGGGTAATGGATAAAATCTTTTCCCGAGCTCGCGCCATTAATGCCGAAAAGGAGGGCAGTTAATAAGTAAATAACAAAAGTGTAATGAGTATTTGTAAAAGCTTGCCGCGACTTTTTCCCAGTTAATATATAGCCCGCAAATAATATTCCCGAAATGAGCGCGCTGATGTCCCCATCGATACTTCCCATTTTTCCACTGATGGATTGGGACAATAGAAAATACAGTCCGATAAATGCTAAAATATAAGCCGCGACCAAGCGGCGGGGGAATGCATCTTTAAAAAAGTATGCGGCACCCAATGACGTAAACAACGGATTGGTTGCAAAGATAATCATGCAGTGAGCGATCGTCGTATGTTGCGCGGAGTACACATAAGTCCATAAGTGACCGAAGAAAAAAACAGATGAAAGGGCAGGCCACGCATAGTTACCTAGCCTGAAAGCTGGCAATTCTTGCCGTTTTTTAAAGGCGAAAGGTAAAATTAAGACGCTCGCCGCAAGGAGCCGCCAAAATCCGATAACATCGGGCGGTGCTTGGGCCAGACGTACAAGATTAGCGGATTGTGATAGGGAAAAAAGGGCGAGAAAGTATAGTGCAATCACCTTTTAAAGATTCCTTGCAAACGCTTTGGATATCAAGAACAATGAGCTTGTTAAAAACAAGAAGGAGTTCCGTTCATGCAAAAAAATAATTCAACATTCACTTCTGTTCGCGCATCGATGCTTGGTAAAGCTGCAGTAACTGCAACTTTAGTTGCTGGTTTATTATCTGTTGGTTGCCAAAAGAAATTGGACACTGACGAAAAAAGAGCTAGCTATGCGATCGGCCAACAGATCGGCAAAAACTTGAAGAGCCAAAACATCACGGTCAACTCTGACATCATGGCGATGTCTTTAACTGATGCTGCTAAAGGCGAATCAAAACTGGATGAAAAACAAATCCAAGAAGCAATGATGAAGCTTCAAGAAAACGCTCAAAAGAAAATGACTGAAGAAGCTGAAGGCAATAAGAAAAAAGGCGCTGATTATTTAGCGGCTAATAAAGGTAAAGAAGGCATCACTACAACTGCAAGTGGTCTTCAATACAAAATTCTTACAGCTGGATCTGGAAGAACTCCAGGTAAAGACGACACAGTTAAAGTTCACTACACTGGTACATTAACAGATGGAACTAAGTTCGACTCTTCAGTTGATCGTGGTCAGCCAGCAGAGTTTCCAGTTAGCGGTGTAATTCCTGGTTGGACAGAAGCTTTACTTCTTATGAAAGAAGGCACTAAAGCTCAACTTTTCATTCCACCTGAACTTGCCTACGGACCAATGGGTCGCCCTGGTATTCCACCGAATTCCGTTTTGGTTTTCGATGTAGAGTTAATCAGCGTAACTCCAAAAGCTGCTGCAGCAGCGCCGGCTTCACCTAAAGGTGCAGCGGCCCCTAAAAAGTAATAATGATTCCATTGAGCTTGTTTGATTTCCAGGAAACCCCATACGTAAACTTTGGGGCGCTCTTCCAGGAAATCAAACGGCACAATGTTCCTGATCCCAACGCCATGACCTTGGCGACCGTTTCTTCCCGAAATCAACCAACTGCAAGAGTAGTTTTGTTTAAAGGATTTTACGGTGAGGGTTGGGGGTTTTTCACAAATTATCAAGGCCGAAAGGCCACCGAACTGGCGCATAACTCTCAAGTTGGCGCCAATTTTTTTTGGGCCCAAATGGCGGTGCAAGTTCGCATTGATGGCTTTGTCGAGAAACTAACACGCGAACAAAACGAAGAGTATTTTGATTCCCGTCCACGATTAAGCCAATTGGGTGCATGGGCATCCGATCAGAGCAAAGAGCTAACTTCTCGAGATGAAATTGAAAATAAATTAAAAGAGGTCGAAAGCAAATTTGACGGCAAAGATATTCCCTGTCCGCCGCATTGGGGTGGATTTCGAATTCTTGCCCGAGAAATTGAATTTTGGTTTGGCGTCGAAGGCCGACTTCACCACCGGTATGTTTACTCCCGCCAAAGTAAAGAATCGTTTTTTGAAGACCCGGCGCAAATTCAGTGGAAACGATGGATGAAAAATCCGTGAAGAAATTTTTGGTGACCGGGTTTGAATCGTTCGATGGCCAAACGGTCAATCCAACCCATGAATTAATTAAGGTCTTAAACTTTAATCCTTTATTTAAATCACAAGTAACCTTTGAAGTTCTTCCGGTAAGTTTTGAAAACTGTTGGATGAATTTAAAAAAATTAAATTTAAAAAAATTCGATGGAATTATTTTAATGGGACAAGCGGCGGGACGATCGAAAATAAGTTTCGAGCGTGTAGCGCTTAACTGGAATGAAACTATTCGTCCCGATAATGACGGAGTAGTTCCACCGGAAGGCCCGATTGATGATGGCCCTTTGGCATATTTGACCAACGCACCGATTTCCAATTGGAAAAAAACAATGGACTCAATTTTTCCGGGCCTGCAGGAGATTTCTTTAAGTGCCGGAAGTTACGTCTGTAATAATGTCTATTACCGCACTTGCCGTGAGCTTGCTGACCAAACAAAAACTTGGAGTGTGTTTATTCATGTGCCTTTTATGGAAGAGCAGGGGAGTCCCCATATTCCATTATCAATGCAGCTATCTTGGATGGAAAAGTTTCTGAGTGAGTGTGTACTGGTCGAAAACTAATTAAAAAAATTTAGTGAAGTGCTTGTGGTGCTATTAAGTAAAATTCGGGAATATCCACGACAAAGTTTTCACCTTCATCGCTGACCATATTGTAAGTACCTTTCATCGTTCCGAAAGAGGTCGTCAATGGACATGCGCTTTCATACTCGAAGGTTTGGCCAGGTTGGATTTTTGGTTGAAGTCCGACGACGCCAGGGCCGCGCACCTCTTCTACCTGCCCAAGGGCATCTGTAATTATCCAATGGCGACTAACAAGTTGAGCAGCAACACTGCCGGTATTTTTAATTATCATTTTGTAAGCGAAGAAATGATATTGCTGATCAGGTTTTGATTCAGCTGCAACGTAAGTTGGCTTCGCTACGATTTCGAATTCGGTTGCTAAACTTTTTTGAGTCGACATTAGAGTCAATATCCTAAGTAAACGCCTTCGGAGTCAAATTCGATTTATTACCAAACCTTTACTTTTTCTAATTCAAAAACTAACGGGTAATGGTCAGACGGTAACAGTGATTTGGAATCAAGGGTTTGCGGCGGTGGTGCCTCATAACCAAGAGCATCGACGTAATGATAGACTTTTGTCTGGGAATGATTAAGAAGCCCATGGAGCTCGTTGGAAAGAAAGCAATAATCAAGTTGGCGGCCTTCAACCCGAAACCCTGATTTAACCTGATAGAACGTATGCCGTGCTTCAGGTGAAAGGCCTGTTAGCTCGCAGACATCTAACAAGTCGGTCTTTTCATAGAGCAGTTTAAACTCGCGATCAGTGCCGGTTTTACCAGCAAGTCCATTAAAATCTCCGGCGACAATGGCTGGAACATGAGGGAATTTCGCGCGCGCCTCGGTGTAAATTTCTACTAAAGTAGCAAGCTCGGCTTTCCTTCGCTCGAATCCGGCAGCATCGATCCCGTCGTAGTCTCGCGGGGATTTTAGATGAGTCAGAAAGAGCATCAAAAAAGGATCGTCCTGCGTTCGGGTAAATAATTTTAATTCGGCAACGTCTCTAGAGAACCGATGGCTTTGGCCAGGTTTAGCGGTTTTCTTTTCGTGATGATAAAGGAAGTTGATCGGACGATTTTTATTCGTTGAGAGGTCAAAATAAAACGGCAAATCTTTTTTGATCAGATAGCCAACATCAATGTTTCTGTCCGAATTCCCCTCGACAAGTGCGACAGAATAATTTTTTTTCAAAAACATTTCGTTAAAATTTTCCAAAGATTCCAAACCGCCAACTTCACAAAGCATTAGTATGTCAGGGTTAAGAGTTTCAATGGTTCGGGCTAAATGATGACATTTACGGAGAGGTTTATTTTCGTAGACTGAAGTTGATAGTTTTTG
>JAZKJI010000249.1:2732-5618 GCA_040384405.1 Bdellovibrionota bacterium | reverse complement strand
GCACCTTTGTTACCGTCGATGAAAATGGCGTCGAAAGGTCCCTTATCAGAAATCGTGGGAAGTTTTTCTTCTGCATCACCCAACATCACGTGAACAGTTTTGTTTAAAGATAAGGCTGAATCCTTTAATATTTTCTCTGCTTTTTGGGCGTGAAGGGGATCTTTCTCGAATGTCCATAACGTCCCGCCGGGTGCCAAGGATTTAAGAATGAATAAACCTGAATGACCAGTCAGAGTTCCGATCTCAACTGCCTTTTTTATGCCTCGATTAAATAAGATCACGGATAAAATCTGAGCTTCCGGTACAGAAAGGGAAATCATGGTTTTTTGTAAAGTATCAGACTCTGCCCTTGCAGCTTGGGCTGCGGGAAAATCGAAATCTTTTAACAAATTTGAAATGTATGAATCTTGTGCGTCTGAACTTGTTCTTGCCATGGCCAATGCGTATACCTAATTCACTCATGGATCAACTTTTACTGGCGTTTGACTTAGACGGTACCCTGATTGACTCGGCTCAAGATATTTGTAACGCCGTTAACAAAACTGTCGCCCATTTCAATAAACCTCTGTTTCCTGACGAGTTGATCGTGGCCCATATAGGTGAAGGCCTTCGAAAATTGTTAGCTGACCTCTTTCCCGAAGCCAAAGAAAATCCAGCGAAGGCTGATTTGTTGGAGTCTGTTTTTCTGCATCACTACGAAGCCGAGATGTTAAAAACGACAACCGTTTATCCAGGCGTCGAAGACTTTCTAACTGGTTTCAAAGGTTCAATAGCGATTATCACCAATAAAAATGCGGGACCGGCCCGAGAAGTCGTTAGTCATTTAAAACTTAATCGCTTTCCGTGGGTTCATATTTTTGGTGCAGATTCCCTAGCAGAGAAAAAGCCTTCACCACTGCCCCTGCAAACGGTCATCGCTAGCGCTAATGCAAAGTTAGAAAATAGTTTTATGATTGGCGATGGGACGCCTGATATGGTTTCGGCGAAAAGGGCCGGAGTAAAATCAATTGCGATTTCTTTCGGATATACGCAGCTGGAAGTACTCAACCGGCATAACCCATGGGCCGTCCTAAACCGGTACTCTGATTTGCACTCATTAATTTCAAATACCGAGATTCGTTCATAGCTATTCACTAATCGAATTTAAATTATAGAAATCTGTCAAATGGGCGTCTCAATACAAGACAGCGTCTTTTATTTTCTCTTATAAAAACAAGGGCTCGCTTAAACTAAATATGACTCTGGGAATGAGAACAAGGGGGATCTTTTTGACCAATCCGAAACCTAGCAGTAAATCCCAAGGCCAAATCTGGCTCTTCTTTAATCGCGAAACCAAGAAAAAAAGAAAACCCTTAAATTATTCAGAAGCTCAAATGTTCATTCTTGGAATGAAAGTAAATGATCTTTCAAATTATGCAATCTGGACACCGGGTTGGAACCAGTGGCAGAAATTAAGCCGCTTTCTTCGGTCGAATCAAAAATATTTCGTGCTAGCTCCGCACATTCCAATTCCAGATTCAAAACCGAGTCAGCGAGGGTCTCAGAAAGTAAGAACAAATACAGCTTTAGATTTGACCCGTCCGGGTTATACCGATGTCAGTTTTGACCGGCCGCCACCTCCGAAAGAATGGATTCCGGGAACAGATCAAGATTACCGTGCAGAATTAATGGAAATGGCAGCGCCTCCGATTCCGATTCGTATCAGTCAAAATTTTTCCGAAAAACGGCGGGAAGAGCGCCACAATTGCAAATTGGAAATCGTTCTGATGACGGCGACGGGATCTTTTTTCAGAACCTTTTCAAGAAACATTTCACTTTCAGGAACTCTATTAGGTGATCCATTGCCACCCGCATTTTTGCGGCAAACATTTGATTTAATGGTTGTGAATCCGCTCGAAAAAAATCCAACGAGAAATAAAATTGTTTTCCAAGGCAGAATTATTGGCGACATTATGGACGGACGAAGGTTAACTTTCGTTAACCCTTCAGATGAAAGCATGAGTCGTTTACAAACTTTACTTTATGATTATTTGGCCAAACAGAAATTCGTGGCCATCGCTTAATTCAGAAACCAGGACTTAAACTCCCTGGCCCTCTAGCCATCGCTCGGCATCGATAGCTGCCATGCAACCTGTTCCAGCAGCAGTAATTGCTTGGCGGTAATGGGAATCTTGCACATCTCCGGCCGCGAAAACGCCAGGAATATTTGTGTATGTAGTTCCCGGTTTTGTTTTTAAGTAACCGGCAGGATCCATATCTAAAAGGTCTTTAAACAAAGTTGTATTCGGACGGTGGCCGATTGCTACGAATAATCCGTGCAAATCCATTTTCTGGGTTTCGCCGTTGACCGTATCTTTCATCATTACTCCGGTCATTGATTTTCCGTCGCCTAAAACTTCAATCACTTCTTTATTCCAAATAACTTTAATTTTTGGGTTCTTCATTGTTCGATCAACCATGATTTTTGAAGCGCGGAAAGAATCCCGTCGGTGGATCACGTAAACCATATCAGCAAATCTAGTTAAAAAGTTTGCTTCTTCCATTGCGGTATCACCACCGCCTACTACCCCAACATTAACATTCTTAAAAAATGCTCCGTCGCAGGTTGCACAGTAAGATACACCACGGTTTGCGTAAGTTTTTTCTGAAGGCAATCCCAATGACTTGGCCGTTGCACCGGTAGAAACAATGACTGTTCGTGCTTGATACTCGGTATCGCGAATCCAAACTTTAAATGGCTGTGAAGAGAAATCTACTTTCGTTACATTTTTAGTGATGAATCTGGTACCGAAACGTTCGGCTTGTTGTCTAACGACACCAATTAAATCAGGACCAGTAACACCTTTTGCAAAACCAGGATAATTTTCCACATCAGTAGTAATCATT
>JAZKJI010000249.1:2273-2718 GCA_040384405.1 Bdellovibrionota bacterium | reverse complement strand
CCTCGATCATCAATGGTTTTAAATTGGCGCGAGCACTGTAGATAGCGGATGTTAGACCTGCCGGTCCCGATCCGATAATAATTACGTTTTCGATATTTGATGTCTCGCTCATAGAATCTCCGCTTCGTCTTTCCAATGGCCCATGGATTGTGTGGAATCACCATACCACTCGATCAATTTTTGGGCGAGCACCTTAGCATCTTTGACAAGGCCCGGTTCTTTTCTTGGCCATGCTTGCGGAGGCAGCATACCCGTGTCCATATAGCCCGGACTAAACAAGCGTAAATCAAAAGGAATCTCTTCTTTTTGAATCGAGTGAACCAATCCACAAAGCGCATGCTTCGATGCGCTATACATAGCTGCGCCCGGATCGGCTTTTTGTTCAGCTACTGCGGAACCAACCACAAAAAACTTTTTTAAAATCATTAAGGAACTTATCTCCATA
>JAZKJI010000249.1:271-2263 GCA_040384405.1 Bdellovibrionota bacterium | reverse complement strand
ACAAGTAAGCAGGAAACGTGAAATTAACGTTCAACGCCCATTCCTGATCTTTCCAATCCTTACTGGCGTAAGGGCCGTAAGGTCCGCCCCCAGCAAGGTAAATAATCCCGGTGGGATTAAATTTTCTGAGTAAATCGGTCATGCGTTCCCAATTATCCGGCTTAGAAAAATCGAAATTTCTTTTTACGTCCTGACGGGGCCATTTCAAATGTTCAATCCGGCGACTTAACATTAAAAGATCAACTTTAGGATTTTGGGCCCATAACTGAGCTACTTCCCATCCCAATCCCCGGCTACATCCAAATAAAGCTATTTTTTCCATGACACCAATCATGTTATCTTTGGGGGAAGATGCCAACGATAAAAATTCCGCAGAAAAGCCGCACCATAGATGTCGAAGCAGGAGCGAACCTGATGAAGAGCATTTTAAATGCAGGATTACCCGTTGCCTCATCTTGTAATGGGGATGGCGTTTGCTCTAAATGCAAAATGACAGTTACTGAAGAACCTCCTTTTGCGGACGGTACTGCACTGGAAAAACCTTTGTCGCCGCCGGGTGAAATAGAAAGGTTTTTACTTACTAAATTTAAATTAAAATCCCCACTTCGGATCTCCTGCCAGGTACAAGTAACCTGCGATATCTCGGTAGAGACAACTTATTGGTAGTTGGAAAAATTATGTAAGCCTAAGGGTGGCTAACCGTTACTACGTGACACTATCGACGATATAATCGGACGAAATGGATCGGCATCGATTGCCGCAAGAAAATTCCTTCGAACTGGGTGATGTAATTGCCTTCGTTCCACATTGTGTGATGAAGATCCCAAGTCAGGCCAACTAACTCGTATTTCGTTTGTTTAATTTCTTCTAACGACCATTCGAAATACTCCCGGGAATCCGTTTTAAAGTTAATGAAACTTCCGGGCTTTTGCATTTCGTAAAGTTGATTTAAAACGTTGGCACAAACAAATCTATTTTTAGGCTTGCGCGGGGTTGTCCAAGGATCGGGAAAGTGAATAAAAATATTATTTAATTCACCTTGCGCAAAAAGCTCCGAAATATTTAAAGCATGAAACCGGCAGATAGCCGCATTCGTTGCACCACCTTTTAAAGCGCGCCGGATACTTTGGATTAAAGGTTTATATTTAATCTCGATTCCAATTAGCAGTCGCTCAGGGCAAGCCAAAGCCTGATGAGCAAAGTAAGTTCCATTTCCAGTACCGATTTCTAAATCCATCGGACGCGAATCTGGAGCATTAAAAACTTTTTCCCGCCAAAATCCTTTTAAAAGTGGAGCTCGTTCTTCGTTGAAAGCCACATGACGAAACTCTCCATCAAGAGCCAGCGAGTAGGCGCTATGATGGGGTAACGTGCGGGTTAAATTGAGCTGTCTTCTTTTCGTTTCCAAGGAGACCCGGTATATCAAACGTTGGTAGCGCTTGGAAAGGATTCTTTCTGACCGGGCACTGATCTAAATCACACATTTCACAATATTTCCGGTGGCAAGGGTCCAAGTGAAAGGCAATTTCCCCCTCAAATGGATATTTTGAAATTACTCGGGCTTCATAAGTGTTAGATAAAGCGTGAACTCGATCAACATCCCAAAACTCGGGCACAACTAAATGCGCATCGATATGATGAAATCGTCCACTTCGTATCATTCTTACATTGTGAACATTGATCAGGCCTTCTTCCCGGCACTCTTTAAAAGCTTTAGCTAAATTATTTATCGCTGCGTAATCTACCTCGTCGACTAATCCACCCAAATTTTGCCGGATAATTTTTGATCCTTCCCACGCCAAGTGCGCTGCGATCATAAAAGCCATAACGGAATCAACCCAAATCCAGCCGGTCCATTTAACGACGAATAATCCAATGACAACGCCGACTGAAGTAATCACATCAGAATACAAATGAAAGGAGGATGCTTTTAATGCTTCGGAATTTTCCCGCTCGCCATCTCGCGGCGGACGATCGTTTGATAGCTCAGCA
>JAZKJI010000249.1:0-261 GCA_040384405.1 Bdellovibrionota bacterium | reverse complement strand
TGCATTTAATCCCGTGGCAATTCCGACGTAGACCATCCCCACCGATAGATCCATCAAAGGCCGGCCTTCGCGCAATGATTTAATTGCTTCAAATACGATTACCAACGAAGCAAATACAACCAATCCCCCTTCGAACGCGGCCGAAAAAAATTCCAGCTTACCGTGGCCATAGGGATGATTTTCATCAGCGGGCTCTAGCACCGTCTTAATAATAAATAGCATCACGAAAGCCGCGATGATGTTAACGATTGTTTCTAATGC
>JAZKJI010000248.1:11004-16539 GCA_040384405.1 Bdellovibrionota bacterium | reverse complement strand
TTTTGCGATCCCCCCGGCTTGGCTCTTGTATAGGCCTATGGGTGGAGAAAACCATGGAAAAAAGCAGACTAGAAACTGAAAAAGACCCTAATCAATTAAGCCTGGAACAATTTGCCGTAAAGAATAAGGCCGAAGTGCCTTTTCAATTTGCGGGTAAAGGTTTGGATTTCCAAGACAACCAAATGCGGTCCCTTTATTTGGATGCTCCAGATCTTTCGGAAAAAAAGAGCTCTAAATTTTTCGCTCTTTCTGTTGGGTTTCATATCATTGCCGTCATCGGAATGTCATTACTAGCAATCCCGATGATAGAAAAAAAGATGACCGAAGTGGTAGAAATTGAAATCGATACGCCGATGATTAAAGCTCCGCCTCCCCCACCAATTCGCGGATCATTAAGTGGCGGGGAAATCGCGCCAGCAAGAAGTACAGAAGTTAAGTCTGCACCGGCAAAGCCAGCACCAGTAAAAGCTGCGCCTGTGAAGGCTGCGAAAGCTCGTACTGCGGTTGCAGCAGCTCCTGCCCCTAAGGTGGCGGCGCAAACGACAGTTGATCGCACTGAAGCGTTCGTACCGAATATTCCGGATGCAGTTCCCGTGGCCGCAACGATTGAAGATATTAATGCTCCTGATTTGGATGATACCGCTTTAAAGAATTCAAGCGTTGGAGAATTTGATAGTCATGAACTAGTTAACGATTTTGAAAATGTCGACAAAGTTCATCAAAAGACAGCGGCCGATGAAGCTGCAAAATTAAATGCAATCGCTGATCAATTAGCATCAGAACAACAAAATGAAATCGAAGGATTAAAGAAAGCTCAAGATGCCGAGAACGCACGAATTGCTGCTTTAAATAAAGGCCGCCGTTCAGGTGAATTGGCTCAGCTTGCTGGTAACGAAGGAAAAGGAAGTGATGCTTCGACCAGAAATAAAAAAGGTTTAGCAGCTGGATCTGATAATGGTTCTGAACAAGGACAAGCCGGCGGAATCATGGGCGGAGTTCCACAAAATGTTCGTAAGCTAGAACAACTTCGACAAATGCCTGGTAACGAAAGACCACAATATAGTGATGAAGAACGCGCCCAAAAACTTCAGGGTAAAGCGATGTTCATGGCCTATATTACAGCTGCGGGAATCCCTACGAATTTTAAATTAGGTAAATCAACCGGATACAGAAATCTTGATGCTAAAACTTTGACAGCCCTAAAAAAATGGAGATTTTATCCAGGACAAGAAGGTTGGGTTGAACTTCCGTTTGAATGGGATATGCGCGGAGAATCCCAGGAAAAACCAACTTTGCTACGTAGAATTCGTAGATAAGTTCAAAGGATCTAAATTCACATAAATAAAATAAAAAACCGGCCCAAAAAAGCCGGTTTTTTTAATTTCAAATCTATATTAAGAAAACTATTTATCGCCGAAAAGTTCTTTAGTCTTTTTAGTCGATCCCTTATTGCGAAGGGCGGCTTTTCTTTTCACGCCTTTACGAACTAGCTTCTTTTTACGAATTGTTTCGGTTCTCTGAGTTTTCGATGCCATTTGATCTCCTGCGAAAGAATACTTGAGTTATCAAAAGGGAATGCTCAAGTCAACCACGTGTCTTGGATCCCTGAATTCTTGGGCTTGGGCCACAACCCCATAATTCAGCCTAAATCTCGGCATATCGAATCCAATGCCTCCAGAAGCCATTTCCTGCTTTAAATCCCGGTCACTTAAGTATCCCACCCGAACAACTATCCAACGGGTTGCATAGGATTCAATCCCTCCCCCAAAAGTAGGCTCACTCCATTTATGGCCCTTTTGGGATTGAACATCCAACCGGGCCCGTAAAAATGATCGGTAGATATAATTGATTCCAATTGCGGAAGTTGCCTCGGGCCGGTACCCCTGCGCGATTTCTTTATTATCATCCATCAAATTGTAACCAACGATTCCAATTCCCATATTAGGAGTTGGAGTAAAACTCATTCCGACATCCACATCCGGTTGAGCAAATCGACGTTCAGAGGTTTCCAATTGGTAATAATGGGGAGCAATTCCTAAAGACCATTTTTGTTGGGCAAATTCAGCGACTGCTAAACGAACATCTTGAATTTGGGTTCTATCAGAAATTTGATCCCGGTAATAACCTAAGGAAGATGCCCAAATTGTATCTTTGGTATTTTCGGAAAGTGAAAGTGCCGTCTTACCTGGTTGATAGGCAGTATAAAAACTTCGGCCCTTCAAGTGAACGAGCGTCGCTGGATTAATAAATCCCGCATCACCCGATTGAACAGCCCCACGGCCTGATCCACCCGTTGAAGTTGATACCGCACCAACGTGAATTTGGGACCAAACATTTAAACTTGTGAAAATAGTGAAAAGTAGAATTAAGGATTTCATTCCCTAATTGGAACTTATTTTAATTGCGAATACAAATCGAAACGTACTGAGCACACAGAGGAACCGGAATGTTATTTCCGTAGGGAATTCCTTCGATACTTTGGAAGCAAGCATTGCGTTGATTATACTCAACTGCAACTAACTGGCCTTGGGCATTTTTTTCTTGAGCATAACAATCACTGTCTTTCGGTACGACGCAACGACGGGTTAAGTTTACGTCCCACTGGTCAGCGGGAAAATGCCGTCGAACGATGGCAAGCTCGTTAGCAAAAGTCACATTGTTGATTGCCGCATAACTTTCTTCGGGACACATAGTTGCGCGGTCATTTGGTCTTACAACTAAGTACCGGCGATCATAACTGCAATTCCAAGTACCTGCTGTCGGGCGGCCGGTATTTAAATCTATTTCTTCGACTTGCGACAAAATATTATCTGGGTTGTAGGCATAGGGACTTCCACCACCTGTGTACGGAGCGATCTCTCGGCCGAATTGCATGCGGTACCCAACTCCATAAGCGGTCGGGTCGTCAGCACTTGTTTGACCTTTAGGAATTAAAGTTGGTAAGTTCGCATCCGTGTAAGTTATGGCGATCATGCCGTCAGCATTTAATAAATTTCTAACAGAAACCGCGCGAGCTTCATCATCATTCCACGTAATAGTTGCAGCTACATTTCTGGATTGAGCAGTTAAGGCTAACGGAAAATATTGCAGATAAGGAAGATTAACGGCGCCCGTAAATCCAGTTGCGGTTGCGGATTTATAAATTGGATATTCTAACGAAAGTAATGAACCCATCCAGCGATCTTCTGTTAAGGACCCTAATAAATTTGAATAATCAATTCCGGGATTTGGGGCTCCGCCTGATTTAGTGTAAGTCGCTAAATCACCGAACCTGCGGATTGAAAACTGTGGCTGAACATTTTTATTTATATCTGATTCTGCTAACAATGCTTTTACTTGTTCATCTGTGACGACTGTACTTGGATAGCTGGGTTTCAAAGCCTGGCGGGCATAGTCGAAAAATTCGCTTTTGATGCGAACACCGCCTGATTTATGACTGCTCGCGCGCAACGTAAAATAATTTGGGCGGTTAGCCAATGTTGAGCCGAAGCAAGAATTGTAAGAAATGGTATCTAGTTGGGTTTCAAATGCGAAAGGTGCACTTGATTTTAGAGCGTCAGATTTACTGATTGTGGCTTTACCTGAATCAAGGGCGCTATCAAAGCTTTTCCCACAATTTTGGTAAAAGAAAAGCGGTACCCCGGCTATCACCAGTGCGGATAGTAAATATTTAAAGCGAAAGCTTTTACGCTTCATGTCCCCTCGAACCTTAAGAATAGCTGATTTTTTAATTTCCCGGGGCAAAATTCTTTTGTTGATTCATATTGAAACGTTTGGGAAACATTATGCCTATGTCAAAGATCAGAAAAGCCATCATACCAACAGCTGGACTCGGAACCAGGTTTTTACCGGCAACGAAAACGGTCCCAAAAGAGATGCTAACGATCGTAGACGCTCCTATCATTTTATACGTGGTCGAGGAAGCCGTTGAGGCAGGAATTGAAGATATAATTTTGATCGCTGGCCGGGGTAAACAGGCCATCGAAGATTTTTTTGATACGACTTATGAACTTGAAGACAAGCTGATGAAAGATGGAAAAATCGGGTTACTTGAGCGGGTTATTAGAATCCGTGAAAAAGCTAACGTGATTAGCATCCGTCAAAAACAAGCCCTTGGTCTGGGTCATGCCGTTCACTGCGGTAAACCAATTGTTGGATCAGAGCCCTTTGCTGTTTTATTGGGCGATGAAATTACGGTTGCAAATAAAAAAGCTAAAACCGCAATTCATGAATTAGTAGATGTTTACGATGAAACAGGATCTTCATGTTTTAGCGTTATGGAAGTTGCCGAAAAAGATGTTTCTAAATACGGGATTGCCGACATTAGCGGGAAACAGGGTTCTCATTTGGTTGTTTCAAACTTAATTGAAAAACCAAAGCCAAGTGAAACAAAAAGCCGATGGGCTATCACTGGCCGGTATGTCTTTAACAACGAGATATTCCAAGATTTGGAAAATGTAAAACCCGGTTATAACGGTGAAATTCAACTGACTGATGCTATGAAAACACTTTGCGCTAGATCAGGCATTTTAGCGCAACCTTTATCGGCGACAAGATATGATGCCGGTGATAAGCTTGGCTACTTGATTGCGAATATCGAGATTGCCTTAAAAGATCCGACTTTAGAAAAAGATCTTAAAGACTATCTCTTGCACAAGAATAGCCAGTTGCGAGGAGGATAAATGACTTTTTTTTCAATTTTCTTATCTATGGCAATGGCAGCACTTCCACCTTTGCCAATGATATTGGAACGTACAGCCGAAAATAGTCCCGCGATTTTACAGTATTCCCAAACTCTTGAATTCCAACCAGCGGGCGTTGTTGTGAAAGAAAGTTGGTGGGTTACTTCTTCCCGCCGAATGCGTCTTAAAGCTGAATTTACCGTTGATGGTGTTACTTACGTTTTAAATCGAGATTATGGACAAAAGCAGTCCGAACAAGTTTATAACCTACAAAAAACTGCGCAAAGAATTCCGCCACAATTTTTTGAACACTTAAATTTTCTTCGTGATCGCGGAGACATCCAACAAGTGCTAGCGGACTGGGGAATTGCGACTTCAACAGATCTAACTCACCGGTATTCTAAAAAATCTCCGAAAGACGAATTTGATTATTTTCCCCATCCCGCAATGGTCTTAAGCCGCGCAGAGGGTGTAACATCTTATTTACTTTTTAAAGGTGATTATCCAAAAATTGTCGATAAAGGTATTTGGATTGAACAAGATAAGTTCGTAGTTCGAAAAGTTAAAATGGACGCTGACACGATTTTAGAATTCAAAAAATATATTACGGTTGGAAAAACATTTTACTTTGCAAATGAACGTCGATTGGATTTAACCCAAGAAACGGTTCACATTAAGTCTTCAAAGATTTCCGTTCCTAAAAATATTACTTTCAATGCATTAGATAGTTCTAATTTTAATACGCTACCTGATGTTGATAAAACGCATTCAGTTTTGGAATTTTATCGCAGGTTTCGCTAATGCCCGAAAAATTCTGGAGCGTCGCTGTTGAAGCGCCTCTGCTGGAACCATT
>JAZKJI010000248.1:0-10994 GCA_040384405.1 Bdellovibrionota bacterium | reverse complement strand
AGAAGATATTCCAATTGGTTCCAAAGTTTCTGTTCCTTTGGGAAAAAGAGTCGCAACTGGAGTGGTAGTTTCAGAAACTAAGCCCGATGAAAAAGTTGCTATAAATAAAATAAAATCAATTTTCTCTGTTGATACTGAATATCCGGTCCTGAGTGAACCTTACTTACGTTGGGCCCAGTGGTTATCAGATTATTATTTTTATCCGCTTGGATTAATTCTTTCTTTAGCCTATCCCCCACTTCCTAAGACCACGAAAGTTCGCGCTTCAAAAAAAGCTCCGGTGATGCCCGTGCGCGAACAGGAAGATGATTTACCCTTAACATCTGATCAAGAAAAATGTTTTAACGATATCAAAGATAAGCCTGGATTTGGGGTTCACCTTATTCACGGTGTAACCGGTTCTGGTAAAACCGAAATTTATCTACGCATGATTAAAGAAGTCCAAGCTAAAGGTAAAAAAGCATTATACTTGGTTCCGGAAATTTCTTTGACCCCACAACTTGTTGAAAGATTTGCCCGCCGTTTTAAAGATCAAACTGGCGTACTTCATTCGCAGTTAACTGAACGGGAAAAAACCAATCAGTGGTGGGCGCTGATAGAAAATAAATTTTCTGTACTCGTGGGTGCGCGGTCAGCGCTATTTTGCCCGGTCGACGATTGGGGCTTAATCATTATCGATGAAGAACATGAATCAAGTTTCAAGCAGGATGAAAAACTCAGATATAACGCCAGGGACGCGGCGATAGTTAAGGCTAAGGAACTTGGCATTCCGGTTATTCTTGGTTCTGCAACTCCAAGTTTAGAATCTTGGAAAAATGCACTTGATGGACGCTATCATTTGCATACTTTAAAAAAGCGAGTCTTCAAGCAGGATCCACCGGAAATTCAAATTCTTGATTTACGAAATGAAAAGAAAAATAACGTCGAAGAAAACAGTGGTGCTCCCAGTTGGCTAAGTAAACCACTTGAAGATGCAATTCGTGAAGAACTTGATAAAGGTAAACAAATTGCTTTGTTTTTAAACCGCCGGGGCCAAGCTCAGTCAGTGCTTTGTCCTGCTTGTGGATACAGTAAAGAATGTCCTAACTGCGATATTCACCTGACTCTTCATCACCAAAAATATTTAACCTGTCATTACTGTGACTACCAAGAATCCTTTAAGCTTCAATGTCCTGACTGCAAAGAAGGCGTATTACAACTTATCGGTATCGGTACAGAACAAGTGCAACGGGATTTAGAAGTTATGTTTCCCGATAAAGTTATTCAGCGGGCTGACCGTGACGAAATCTCGACTCGTGAAGAATTAGAAGAACTGATTCAAAATATGGAATTAGGGAAAACTGATATTTTGATTGGTACCCAAATGATCGCAAAAGGTTTGGATTTTCCGAATTTAAATTTAGTTGGTTTTGTCCTAGCGGATATTGGATTTAATATTCCAGATTTTCGGGCGACTGAAAGAAGCTTTCAAATTATTACTCAAATGGCTGGCCGGGCCGGAAGACATATTAAAACTTCAGAAGAAAAAGCCCGCGTTTTGATTCAAGCTTACAATACGGAACATGAAAGCCTTAAATACTTGTCCCCATTAGCAGTTGAAGATTTCATGGCCAAAGAATTGGAATTCCGTGAAGTATTGAGCTACCCACCCTACTCGCGTTTAATTTGTTTACGTATTCAAGGACCTGACAAAAGCCTTGCTTCCCAAGCAGCAGACGGGGTTGCTTTAAGAGGCCATTCTTTGAAAAAACAAAATCCTGCCTATGCTAATATACAAATTCTTGGCCCTGCAGAGGCGCCCATGGCTAAGCTACGCAATCAGTACCGTTACCAGGTATTAATCAAGGGTCCCAAAGACAATAGCATCCATAACTTCTTGAGGCAGTTTTTCCATGACCTATCTTGGGTCGATAAAAAGGTCCGAATCATTGCGGATGTTGACCCCCTTAATATGCTTTAAGCATAATAGTTAAATGATAGATGAAAACTCACCCCCACCCAATACTGGCGACGAAGAAGCCGAATCCCGAGGTGGAGTTCTATTAGCGCAAGCCAAAGCTAGGGAACAACAGCGTTTACAGCTGTGGAAGAGTCGCGTGAATTTAGTCAAGCAAGCTCGCGCGCTAATGGGTCAGAAAATGTTTTCTGAAGCGGCCGTTGCATACGAAAAATACATTCGAATTTTAGAAATTGTTTTTAGCTGTAAAAAAGGCGAACGCCTAACTGCCGAACATTTCCGCGAAAGTGCAAGGACCAGTGAGCTCACAGTTGTCGCTTCTGTTTATTGGGATCTGATGCGAATTTATGATTCAAGTGACCGATATGGTGATCGCCAGCAAATCGCTGCTGAACAACTGGTTAAATTTGCACGCTTTACTCCGATCTATCCCGACATTGTCAGAAAAGCGGAAGGTTTCACAAAATCTGCAAAGCATCCCGGAGTTTTTAAATATTTTCTAAAACAAGCTAACAAAGATCGTCCACGATGTTTCATTGCGACTTCAGCTTTTGACTCAGGTTATTCTGTGGAAGTATTAGAGCTTCGTCGTTTCAGAGACACAGTATTAAAAGAAAATTCTATCGGTAGATTTTTCGTTTTGTATTATTACAAATTCTCGCCATCGATTGCATGCCTTCTGGATAAGCATGATTGGGCCAAACCCTTTATCCGAGCGATTTTAAGGCTATTGATTAAATGCGTTAGGTAACTTGTTCTTGCAAGGACCTCCTCCCATCGTGAATCCTGAAACATATGAGTATCATCTATGATTACATCGTCATCGGCGCTGGGTTTACTGGTCTTCAAATTGCCTTGCAGTTAAAAAATGAAGGCGCACAGATCGCATTACTTGATAACCAAGAACAACCAGGTGGTAGCCATCGTTCGGGCTCGGGCCCACTTGGATCCTTCGACCGTGGTTTCAGATTTTATCCAGCCAGCGATATTGCTGAGCAAGTTCTTCATGAAATTGAATCGACCATGGGATATTCCCAAATTTATTCAATCAAAGAAAATTCGCCTATTACTTTTTCAACGAATGAATTTAAGGACTTCTTAGGTTTCGGCGAAGAAACACCGTACGCCTATGATTTAATGCGCCCGTTTTTAACCGACAAGCGGTGTGAACTTTCAAAGCCGTTTAACGAAATTATTTTTGATTATCAAAATAAGCTGGGTGATGTTTTTCACCCGCGCTCGATGGTTACAAAAATAAATTTCGAATCCGATGCGGTTAACGTGATCGTTAACGGTTCTAAAACTTTTAAAGCTCGCCAAGTAGTGTATGCAGCTCATATCAAAGACTTGCTTCCACTTGTTCCTGCTGAATTTCTTCCATCTAAATTCCGCCAACGCCTGGGTAAAGCCCATGTGGTTACCGCGATTTGTTTGGATCTATTACATGACCAAGTAGTTTCCGAGCGAGAGAACTTGCATGTCCTTCAAGGAAATCAAAAAGAGGAATTAGTTCCATGCTTTGGATTATTCCAAAGGCCGTTTGAAAAAGACGGAAAGATGGTTCAATTATCCCAGTGGATGATTTTCATTCCGCGAAATCAATCTGAAGAACCCGAAGAGACCGTTAGTTTACTAAAACATCTAAAAAGACAGATTAAACGTGCATATCCAAATGCTCTTGATCAAGTTTCTGCTGAAAGAATCTTTGTTCCAGAATGTATGGGTCTAAGTGAGACACTTAAATCCCAAGGCGAACTGGTCAAAGGTCAGGACGAAAGACTGTGGGTCGCTTCACCAGAGTTAAATAATTTTCCTCAGCTTCTGGGCTCTACATTGCAATCTAGATGGATCTTATCGCATCTAGGGTTTTACTCTGGAAGCCTTGCCCAGGGCCCATTAGAGCCGGACTCGTCTCATATCGAGACCGAGATAAATCTTTAAAATATCCTTCAAAGATTTTAGTTATTTGCCGATATAATAGGCATAGGAGGATTACTATGGAGAAAGTTCCGGCTCCACGCAGTCCATTACATTTTGAAGTAAATATTAGAAAATCCTATGGCCGTGAAGAGTCGAAGGCTTCTTTAAGAAACGTAAGCTTATCAGGCGCATTCATTGAAAGTTGTAGTGGTTCTTTCTTATCACAAGAGAAAATTCACCTAACCTTTCTAGTTGGTGGCAGAGAAAGAACTCTTCAAGCTACGGTTATTTGGGCTAACTCTCAAGGTTATGGCGTTAAGTTCATTCACAATAACAATCAAGATTTACAGATTATTGATGACCTTATTTATTTCGTGGAAAACAAACGAAATACACGTCGTAGCGTTTTAGATATCATCTTCAAAAAAGTTTCTTAATTAAGACTTCGATCAAACTGAAATTTAAAAAAACCCGCTTTAAAAGAGTGGGTTTTTTATTTTTTATAGCGATCGAAAACGAAAAAACCCACACTCGGTAAAGAATGTGGGTCTTAAAAATTGAACTAAAATTAATTTCTAAGTTCCTACTTGGTCCATCATTGAATCAGCTTCGCGCTGTCTTCTTTTTCTTCTAACCATTACTAACATAACCAATCCGACCGCTGCGATAGCAACTGCGCCCATTGCCATTGTCGTATCTTGGTCCATCGCACCTTCTGCACCCATTGCTGCAGGATCTTGCGCCGGAGGCTGCTGATTTTCCGCAACCGGTGGTGGCGGTGGAGGAGGTGGTGGAGCTGCTTCCATCGGTGGTGGCGGTGGAGGCAATTCATTTGCTGGCGGAGGGGGCGGAAGTTCATTCGCAGCCATATCCGTCGGAGGAGGAGGAAGTTCACCCATCATTTCAGCTTCAGCAGATGCTTGAGTTGGGGGAGGTGGCGGAGGTAACTCATTTTGTGGTGGCTGAGCTGGTTCAATTGCCGCTTGTTCCTGTGGTGGAGGAGGCGCAGGCGTAGAATTTACAGCTTCATTTGAAGCAACCGCAGGTGCTTCGGCAGCATCTGGCCAATATTGAATAGTTGTTCCAGCTGGAATCGTGTTTTTCGATTCTACTTCCATATTAGAAGCCCAAACTTCTTTCCAAGCGTCTTTATATCCTAAAAGCTTCTTAGAAAAAGTACGGATGTTATCGCCTTCTTGAGCAGTATACGTTTGAGGGGCGATTCCATTGTCTTCGAAATATGTAATAACTCGGCTTGAATCATCAGAACGTTTTGGAGAGTTATAATAAATCTTGTCCCCTGGACGTGGATTTCTTAAACCAGGATTTCCTTTTTTAATTTCGGCAACTTTGCTGCCATCTCCGTAGATTTTTTTAGAAATCTTAGACCAGCTATCACCCGGTCGAGCGAAATAAACCGTGTTGTAATACACACCTGCAACTTGGCGAGGAGTCGTTTCCATCTTTTGAAGTGGATTATTTGGTTTAGTTTCAGTTCTAACTTCAGTTGAAGTCGATGTTGAAGTCTCAACCATTGTTGTTTGGCTTGGAGCCACTTCAGTCGGAGTGTATTCCGGTGGAGGAGTAACAGTTTCAGTTGGACCAGCTGCAAATGAATCTGTCATTGGATCAGCAGGCAGAGTTTCTGTTACAGTACTTGTCGTCGTCGTATCAACAGCTGGCTCACTTAGATCAGTTGTAGATTCGGTACTTGTAGTAGTTGTAGTTGTCTCGGTAGTGATGTCTTCAGTGCCACCGATTTCAGTGCCGGTTTCTACCAGGCTGTCTTCAGTAGCAACATCTGATCCTTCAGAACCTGCAGATAGGTCAGTGCTCTCATCTGAAACTGCTAACTCAGAGTCAGTAATTTCAGAGCTATCAGAAATTACTTCTGAATCGTCTGCGGAGTCACTCGAAGTACACCCCGAAAAGTGCAAGGCCATGCTGAGGGTCAAAACTGAAAGAAGAATTTGTTTCTTCATATATAATCTCATCCTTGATGTTTAGTTTGGAACTGTCCTATTCCACACGTCTCAAGCCTAAATTACAGCATCCAAAAATCGGAAAGCAAAGCACATTTTTACAGAAGTTCGCCTTGACTAGGGAAACCTGAACCTTTGGCCTAGCTTTATTTTGTTCTTTTTGAACCATCCTTGGGGCATTTCTAGTGCATACATTGCTGGTTTTGCACTTGGGTACGTGAGGGTAGAACTATTCATTACACTTTCTGATGCTTTCATTTCTTGAATGTCCACAAGCTTCTTTTCAGAGTCAAAATAGCCAATTGATAGATTAACAAATGTATTCTTCATCCAAAAAGAACGTTGATCATCGCGATCAAATACAAACAACATTCCCTGGTCCTTAGGCAAAGATTTGCGGTACATTAAACCATGGGCATGTTGTTCTGGACTTTCGGCGAGCTCTACTTCTATGTGTTTAGTACCAACGACCAGTGGAATACGTTTAAATTTAATTTCAGCCGCAAAAGAAGTGCTAAGAACCAGGATGCTTAAGAAGTTGCAAAGCCAAACCATACCGAACCCCCCGAATAGAGACCTTTACCTGATCCCGGCCAAAATATTTTCTTAGATATTCTAATAAAAAACAACCCGCCAGGATGACTTCGGCCCGCGGCCCGACCTGATATTTGTCCTTTTTTTCTTCAATGCTGGTCGAAGCGAATAATTTAATCCATTTTTCAAAGTGTTCTTTGGTTAAATTAAACCCATCTACTTTTACCGGATCATATCCGCCCAAAATTACCCCGGCCAAAGTTGTAGCCGTCCCCCCGACCGCACATAAAGTTGGATCTTCCACTTTTTGGTGGAGGGCAGATAATTGTTCATCAAAGATCTGATCCAGAAACTTATTGATTTGAACTGATTTTGAAATATCGAAGGGTTGCTGATGAATAAATCGCTCGGTCAACTTTACTACGCCAATTGGAAAACTTTGGGCCCATTTAATCCCTCCATTTTGTCCCCAGACAATTTCAGTCGATCCACCACCGATATCTATTAATATTTGATTTCCCGTGATCACCGCACTTTTATCGCTAAAAGCACCTTTGAAACTTATGTCAGCTTCTTCAGGGCCGGATAAAATTTGTACAGGGATATCAAATTCGGCAAGTAGATCAAAAAAAACCTGTTTGTTTTTTGCTTCCCTTACGGCAGCGGTAGCTACCGCTTGGATTCTATCAGGTGAATGCTGATTAATTACTTTCTTAAAATCTGATAAAGCTAATCGAGCCCGAGCCAAAGCTTCTGGATGAAGCTCACCATTTTTTTCCAGTTCTTGGCCAAGTTTGACGATCCTTGATACATCCTGCAAAACTTTTTTAATTCCTGAAGAGTCACCTTCCGCAATCAAACACAAAAAACTATTTGACCCTAAATCCAAAGCGGCAATTTTCATTATTTTAATTTCTCGGTCAAAATTTTTGTTACCACATCGGGATTAGCCTGACCCTTAGAAGCTTTCATCACTTGCCCTACGAAAAATCCGAATGCTTTAACTTTCCCAGCTTTGTATTCAGCCGCGGGACCCGGATTTGCGGCAATTATATCATCAACAATTTTTTCAATCGCGGAAGAATCAGATATTTGAACCAAATTTTGTTCTGTCATTATGACTTCAGGTTTTTTCCCTGACTTCCACATTTCTTGGAAAATTGTTTTGGCAATTTTTCCGGAGATTGTTCCTTTATCAATTAAAGATATTAGTTGGCCCAAGTCTGCGGCTTTAAAGACAACCTGGGATATGGTTTTTTTATCATCGTTTAATTCGCGCAAAAATTCAGTCATGATCCAGTTCGCTGCAGACTTATAGTTTTTGCACGCGTCACCGGTTTGCTCGTAAAAATCCGCAAGCTCGCGCTCTTCGGTTAATATATGCGCATCGTTTTCTGATAACCCATGATCTTTTTGGTAACGCGTACTTCTAGCTTGGGGAAGCTCTGGCAATTCTGCCCGGACTTTTTGAATTAACTTTTCCGGAATCGTGATCGGCAAAAGATCCGGGTCAGGAAAATAACGATAATCTTGGGCATCTTCCTTTGTTCGCATGGTAAACGTGCGATTCTTGTCTGGATCGTAAAGTCTTGTTTCTTGAATAATTTTTTCACCGCGTTCGACGGCATCAATCTGACGGTCAATTTCGTATTCGATCGCTTTTTCCACAAATCTAAAAGAGTTAATATTTTTTAATTCAACCTTGGTTCCCAATTTTTCCGCACCAATTTTCCGAACACTGACGTTACAGTCGCAACGTAACGAGCCTTCTTCTAAGTTTCCGTCACAAACATCCACATATCTGACAATTTGGCGAATGGTTCGGCAATATTCAGCTGCCTCTGCAGCCGATCGCATATCAGGACCAGAAACTACTTCCAGTAACGGAATTCCAGCACGATTATAATTTAGTAAAGTGTATTCACCTTGGTGAATTGATTTCCCAGCGTCTTCTTCCATATGTGCACGGGTAATAGATATCTTTTTTTCTTCCCCGTTTACTTTGAAAGTTACCCAACCATTTTCACAAATTGGTTTATCATATTGTGAAATTTGATATCCCTTTGGTAGATCTGGATAAAAATAATTCTTCCGCGCAAATACTGAATTATTCCTGATACTGCAGTTAAGTGCTAACCCTGTTTTGACCGAATACTCTACGGCCTTTTCGTTTAATACCGGTAAACTACCGGGCATTCCAACACTGATCGGTGACGTATTTTCATTATCTGCGGAATCAAAAATCGTGGAATCCGCACTAAATATTTTACTCTTCGTTTTTAACTGAACGTGAACTTCAATTCCGATGACTGCTTCGTATCCTCTAGATGACATGGGGTTTGTCCCCTTTCACAGGCGACACTTGTTGCATGGCAAGTCCCACGTTTAAAATTCTCTGTTCTTCAAAATGCGGAGCGGTCAATTGAAGTCCGATAGGCAATCCATCTTTGGATTTTCCGAAGGGAACACTCATCCCGGGAAGCCCGGCTAAATTTGTCGAGGTCGTAAAAATGTCATTCAAGTACATTTTCAATGGATCTGTAACTCGAGTTCCGATTTTAAAAGCTGGTGTTGCGGTCACTGGTGCTAATAATACATCACACTTTTTAAATGCATCTAAAAACTGTTGTCTTAAAAGCCGGCGTACCTGGCAGGATTTATTATAGTAAGCATCGTAGTACCCGCTCGATAAACAATAAGTGCCCAGCATGATTCTTCGTTTTACTTCCGTACCAAAACCCGCGCCCCTGGTTTCACTGTAAAAATCTTCAAGGGTCACTGACATTTGATTTTCTTTATGAGCCCGGAATCCATACTTAACACCATCATAACGGGCTAAATTGGAAGAAGCTTCGCTGGTAGCAATCAAGTAATAAACTGGAACAGACATTTCAGTTAATGGGATTTCTACATCCACAAATTCAGCGCCCAATTTTTTTAATTCAGTAATGGCGTTATCCAGAGTCTTTTGCACATCAGGATCTAACCCGCTTTGCATGTATTCTTTGATGAGACCGATTTTCAATCCTTTTACATCAGCTTTTAAGTTTTTAGAAAATGCCGGAACTGACTTTTGCGCCGTAGTTGAATCCATCGGATCTTTTCCGCAAATCACTTCCAAAGTTAAGGCTGCATCTTCAACTGTTGAAACCATTGGTCCCGCTTGATCCAAGCTAGAGGCATAGGCAACGATCCCATACCGGGAAACTCTTCCGTACGTAGGTTTAATTCCTACGATTCCGCAAAAATTTGCCGGTTGTCTGATGGATCCACCCGTATCAGTTCCAATTGTTCCTGCGGCTAACTTCGCAGCTTGCGCTGCGGCCGAGCCCCCGCTGGAACCACCGGGTACGTATTCAGGATTCCACGGATTTTTAACGGGACCGTAATAAGAAGTTTCGTTACTCGAGCCCATCGCGAACTCATCGTTATTTAATTTTCCTAAAACAACGACCCCTGCATCACGCAATCGTTTAACAACCGTTGCATCATAAGGAGGAATAAAGTTTTCTAAAATTTTAGAACCTGCGGTGGTTCTTAAACCTTTGGTGCAAAGCATGTCTTTAATTCCAAAAGGAACGCCGGCAAGTAGTCCTGCATCTCCGCCTTTAGCAACTTTTTCGTCAATCGCTTTAGCTTCTTTTTCTGCGTCCACGCTGACAGCAATGTAGGCATTGAGTTGCGGATTAAGTTTATCGATTCTATTTAAGAAAAACTTTGTCGCTTCTAAAGCACTTATCTTTTTCGATTTAACCGCATCTGAAATTTCTTTTAGGCCCGAGTTTAATAAATCCATTTTATACGACCGGTGGTACTTTAAAAAGGTTGCCTGATTTTAACGGAGCATTAGCCGTCATTTCTTCTGCCGTAAATTCCTGATTCACGCTGTCTTCCCGCCAAAATGCTTCAATATCTGTTGGAGTAACTAATGGTTCAACATTTGTGGTATCGACTTTTGAAATTTGTTCGAAATATTTTAAAATCTGCGTGAATTGCTGACTGAATTGTTCAAGATCTTGATCGCTGACTTTTAGCCGCGCCAAAGTAGCGATATGTTCGGTCATTTTCCGGTCAATCATTTAAGGTACCTCTAGTTTCTGAACTAACAATAGGCGATCTGCCAGGGGGACGGCTATGAATAGCGCACTCTCCCACGCAGGTAGAGAGCTTCATACCCGGGCTGAATAGTGGTAATTTTATTTCAATGGCCACAGATAAACGGCATCGATATGAAGAATTAAAGAAACAAGTCGCCTATCATAACGAGCGTTATCATGTACACGATCGTCCAGAGATCACCGATTACGAATACGACCAGCTTTTTAACGAACTTCTTCAGCTTGAAAAAGAAAATCCAAAGTGGGTAACCCTGGATTCACCGAGCCACCGCGTCGGAGGCGAAGTTTTAGCCGGATTCACTAAAGCAAGGCACCGCCACCCGATGCTTTCCTTAGCAAACTCCTATGACCCAGATGATATTCGGGCTTTTGATGAAAGAGTTAAAAAGTTTTTAAATGTTCCCGAAAGCCCGGAATATTTTTGTGAACTGAAGTTTGATGGATTAGCCATGGAACTTATTTATGAAAATGGATTTCTAATCC
>JAZKJI010000247.1:0-3771 GCA_040384405.1 Bdellovibrionota bacterium | reverse complement strand
GTCTCAGAAGATGATGCCGAAGATAATTATGAATTTAATGATTCATATAAAAAAAGCGGTGGTTTTTGCCGAAGGAACTCGCGGGTCTTTATTCAAACAAGTCGCGAAAAAATTAGATCTTCGCAAAGGGCGAAATGAAGATTCCTACGAAGAGGGTGTAAAAGAAATTATTCAATTACCGAAGGGAACCGTAAAACCTGGCCAAGTGATTCACACTTTAGGTTTTCCAATGCACAAAAGTATTGGTGGAACTTTTATTTATACTTTGCCCGATGATAAAATTATTGTGGGTTTAGTTGCCTACTTAGATTCAAAAGACCCATTACTTGATCCACACCGCGAATTACAAAGATTAAAAACCCATCCGTGGATGCAAAAGATGTTGGCCGGTGGCCAAGTTATCGCATACGGCGGAAAAACATTACCTGCGGGTGGCTGGTACTCCCGGCCTCAGCTTTTCGGTGACGGCTGGATGGTATGTGGTGACTCGGCAAGTTTTGTAGATGTTCAAAAACTTAAGGGAATTCATTTAGCGATGAAATCCGGAATGGCTGCCGCAGAAACATTATTAGTAGGTTTACAAAACCAGAATTTTTCACCAACGACGATGAAGACCTACGAAGATAAGATCGAAGCTTCCTACGTTAAATCGGAATTGTACCGGGTCAGAAATTTCCATCAGACTTTATCTATGGGAATGATCGAGAGTCTTCCATTGATTGCCATTCAAGAGATCACCGGCGGAAGGGGGCTGGTGGACCCAATGCCAGCTCATCCGAGGGATTCTCTGATGACCGAGCCGGTTTTAGAGGTTTGGGGCCCTGAAGGTACTAAGCATCCTGATGTCCAATTGCCTGCCCCAGATGGCAAATTGTTCTTTGATAAGCTCTCTAGCGTGTATTTAACGGGTACGATGCATGACGAGGACTCTCCGAACCACCTTTTGGTGGAAAATACGGATATTTGCCGAACCGTCTGCCAGCCTAAATTTAAGAGCCCTTGTTCCATATTTTGCCCGGCTCAGGTGTATGAAATGCTACCGACTCATAAGAATGACGGGAAGTATGATTTACACATCAATTACACGAACTGTATTCACTGCCAAACTTGTGATATCAAGTGTCCTTTCGATAACATCGAATGGACGGTTCCAGAGGGTGGCGGCGGACCACGATATAGGGAAACCTAAAGTTAAAGCGGTGAATTAATGCCGCTTTGATATCAAAGAAAGGCATTTGCTTTTCTTCCTCCCACAGGGTCCAAGAAATAGAGTTAGGCAATGCCAGAATTTTTAGCGACGTGTCCCCGGGGATTAAACGAAGTTCTTCAACAAGAAATTAAAGCAATGGGTGTTTCGGCAAGAGACACTATTAAAAGCGGTGTCTTTTTCGAGGGCACTTGGGAAGACTGTTACAAAGTAAATTTGTATTCAAGAATCGCAAGCCGGGTAGTTAAGCCTTTACTTGATTTCGTCGCCTACCAACCTGAAGAACTTTACGAACATGTGCGCAGTCATGATTTCACAAAGTACATTGATAAAGACCAAACGTTTTCCATCGATGCTTCCAGCGAAGAATCAAAACTTGGTGATCAACGATATGTGGCGATGAAAGTTAAAGACGCTATCGCTGATCAGTTCACCGATGCATTCGGGTCGCGTCCCGATGTGGCCCGTGAAAACCCCGATATGATTATCGTCGTAAAGGTTTTTAAAAACCGGTTTAACATTTTCTTGGACACTTCCGGTGATAGTTTATTTAAACGCGGTTACCGCATGGAAACCCGCGAAGCTCCGATGAAAGAAAATTTGGCGGCAGGGTTATTGGCTCTTGCTGAATGGAAAGAAGAACAGCCCTTAATTGATCCAATGTGTGGTTCCGGCACTATCTTAATCGAAGCAGCACTTCGACAAAAAAATATAGCACCGGGTGTTCTTCGTAAACGCTTCGGGTTTCAAAATTTAAAAAACTATAATGAAGATACTTGGAAAAAATTGGTCGACGAAGCAATTGATAAAGAGCGGGAAGATGTTACTCCGATTTTATTTGGGTACGATATTGACCGTAAAGCTTTGGAAGCTGCACGTGCAAACGCTCGCCGCGCGGGTGTCGATGACATCATTACTTTTCAAAAAGAAAATGTTGGCACCTTAACCTCTCCGATTCCCGAGGGCGTGGTCATTACGAATCCCCCATACGGTGCACGCTTAGGTGATGAGGATAACTTACGAGATGTGTATCGTGATTTTAGTCATACGTTAAAAGTTGGCTTCAAAGGTTGGGATGCTTGGATATTATCCGGTAATAAAGATTTGATTGGTGATTTGAAATTAAAAAGTTCCCGGAAACACTTTGTGTTTAACGGGCCGCTTGAGTGCCGATTTTTAAAATATTCGATGCGATAAGTAGCTATGATCAATAGGGCAAAACTAGTTTGTATA
The DNA here is from genome assembly GCA_040384405.1 of Bdellovibrionota bacterium. Classification (GTDB taxonomy): domain Bacteria; phylum Bdellovibrionota; class Bdellovibrionia; order Bdellovibrionales; family Bdellovibrionaceae; genus JAZKJI01. The sequence goes on along the minus strand of JAZKJI010000247.1, from coordinate 1,331 downwards.
GGTTTCATCCAGATTATCTCGCTCGCTGTTCTTGCGGAAGAAATCCCGTTTCATTTTGCAGATGGAATTACGCTTGACCTCAGTTATGTAAAGTCATCAGTTCAAAGTAAAAATTGGTATGTATTTCTAACCGGATCAACTTGTAAATTTCATCGAGCAGATGAGTTTTCAAGGGTACTGCTTTCACAGGATGATGAACTAGCGTTCAATTATTTAATTGTTAATAAAGTGGGTACTGTCGCTAAGTCGTGGCCAAATGATTGCGAAAAATCAATTTTTAACGACCACTTTCTTCGAGCTGAACGGATTGAACGGGTTATAGAAGTTCTCAAGCAATTTGTTCCTCCCGATGCTGAAATTATTTTGGTGGGTGGCTCCGAAGGCGCTTATCTTGCGCCCGAAGTGGCATTTAATATGAACGATTCCCGAATAAAAGCGGTTATTATGCTTTCAGGTGGAACACGAAATTGGTTTGAGGAAGAATCAGCCCGATCACTTTCCAACAAAGAATTTCTGGATAAGAACATTTTAGGTAACCCCGATCCAAAACAATTTTTTTTGGGATGGAGTTACTTAACTTGGAACAGTTTTCGAGAGCTTAACACTTTACAGGCCCTAAAAAATTTGACGATCCCGGTACAGATGATTAATGGCGATATGGATCATTCAGTATGGATGCCCGGAGTTTTGGAGGATGCTTACCAGCTTCAGTTGACGAATCCAAACTTCAAATTTCACCTACTGAGAGGAGTAGGGCACGGATTGGGGTGTGTCGACAAAACTATTTGTGATTCAGGGGCTAATTACTCGGTAGTGAAATCTCTAAGACAGAATTTCGTAAAAAAAGTTTTGATCCGATAACTCTCGGAAGTGATGTGCCGGGACTTTGTTTATTTTTCGAATTTTAATTCACCCGCGACGTTCAGAAAACCTTGCGTTATTTATTGGCCAGTTGCTCGATACATCAAAATTCTCTTCCAAGCGAGCGAACCTAATGTAGCTCCAGCATTTGCGCTGGCTCCATTTGCAAGGGTAATGACCATTGCCTGGGCCTTTGGATAATAAAGCATGGTGGCCGTGTTTCCCATCAAAGGGCCTCCGCCATGGCCGATCAAAAAACTTCCGTCATTTAAAGTAACGATCTCGAGTCCAAGTCCGTATTTTAATCCCGATGCACTGGCCGGGCCTTTGGGAATTTTCATTTCGCTGGTTAATTTTGGAGAAAGAACTTTTCCTCCTAACAAAGCTGAAAACCAAATCGTTAAATCCTGGGTTGTTGAAACCAAAGAGCCAACGGACCATGCCATCGCCGGAAACACAAAGTTAGTTAC
>JAZKJI010000246.1:13307-27869 GCA_040384405.1 Bdellovibrionota bacterium | reverse complement strand
CTCTGCCGGTCTTACAGGAATCTATCGATCCTGAAAAAGCGGAAAGTGAATTGTTGAAAGACAAGATCATGCAGATTATGTCGACCGACGAAGAAAAAGCCGCGAATGCATTTGGTATGTGGCTAGTTAGAAAAGATACAGATCGATAGTTTTAACTGAACCGGGACCCAGGAGAAAAAGTAGATGAAGATCCATAAAATGGAAAACGTTGAGTATGAGGGTTTAAAAGGCTTTGATAAAGCCGCGATCCTCATCAATTACTTGGGAAAAGATGCCGTAAAGGTATTGCTTCGCCATATGGAAGACGGAGATATTCGTAAGCTTATCAGCGTTATGAGTAAATACCGGGTTGTCCCTGTTCACGTGACTAAAAAAGTTTTAGAAGAGTATTTCGAGATGATCAGTGAATCTCATGAGTACATTTTCTCTGATACCGTTTCCAATAAAGATAATATCGTAGATGCATTAGGTGAAGAACGCGCCCGGGGAATCTTAGGGGGTTTAAATATCTCTTCCGGAAATTCCCGTTCGTTAGAGTCATTAGAAATGGTTGATGCTAAGTCATTAGCTACGTTTTTAGTGAATGAGCATCCCCAAACAGTTGCCGTTATTCTTTCCCACTTAGAGCCCGAGAAAAAAGGCGAGGTTTTAAAACGTCTTCCTGATGCTTTACAAGCCGAAGTCGTACTTCGTATGGCGAATTTAGATCACGTTGATCCGGAATTAATTGCCGAGATCGATCGCGTTCTTAAAAATCAATTATCGAACACTGCTTCCGTTGAACAAGCTGCTCTGGGTGGCGTACAACCGGTTGCCGAAATGCTTAACGTTATGGATAAAAACACTGAATCTTCCATCATGGCAAGATTAGAGGAAAAAGATCCATTACTTGCGGAAGAAATCAGAAAACTGATGTTCGTATTCGAGGATATCGTCAAAATCGACGACCGTGGTATTCAAGCGCTTCTTAAAGAAGTTGCGAATGATAAACTTCTTCTTGCTCTTAAAACCGCAAGTGAAGATATCAGACAAAAAGTATTCAAGAACCTTTCTCAGCGTGCGGCGGATATGTTGCGCGAAGATCTATCAAGTATGGGACCTTCTCGTTTATCGGATGTTGAGGGTGCACAGCAAGAGATCGTTAATGCCGCTCGTCGCTTAGAAGCTGAAGGCAAAATCCTAATTGCAAGAGGCGGTTCAGAAGATGCCATGGTCTAAACCTGATTCGCATGTTCCAACTCCAGTCTCGGGTGTGTTGAAAAAAGACACGGCCGAGGAAAGAGTGTTAAAGCATACTCCGCTGACGTTCGAAGCTGGATCAATGCGAGTTATTCAAACTTATCAAACCGGGCAAAAAGCGGGATCAGATTTCCGCATGACCGATATTGTTAAGGAACAAACCGGCGTTAAGAAAGTCGAAGAACAGAACATTGATGAAATCGTTCAAGTTCGACTATTGGAAAAATTAGCAGAAGTTCAGGAAGCCGCTTATCAAGAGGCTTATAATTTGGGACTTGAAGAGGGTACCAAAAAAGCTTTCGTTGAAATGACCCGCCAAATTGAAGCCGGGCTTGATGAATTCCAACAGTTGATTCAAAAGATTCATATTTTAAGAACAGATTTATTTAATTCCAATGAAAGACATATCGTTGAATTGGCATTTCACATGGCTAAACTTTTAGCGCAAAAAGAAGTTTCAACTGATCAAGCGCATATTGTTAAAATCATGAAGTCAGCCGTGCAAATGGCGCAAAACGAAGAAAACGTAAAAGTCAGAATTCCAACGGAAAGTTTTCATTTCATTCAAACTTTAATTGAGCAAAAACAAAAAGATGTCGAATTCCTCTCTAAAATGAAAGTAATTCCGGAAGACAGTTTAAAATCCGGCGATTGCATTGTGGATACTAATTACGGGCAAGTTGATTCCACGATGGAACAACGGGCGATTACCTTGTGGAACGAACTTGAACAGGTCATGCCTAAATGAGTTCGGAAACCATAAATTTCCAAAAATATAACGACGTACTTTCCCAAATTCATCTTACCAAAGATGTAGGCCAAGTATTAGAAGTCAGCGGATTAGTAATTAAGGGCTATCTTCCGGGCGGCGTTGTCGGAAGTATCGTGGATATCATTCCGACGGGAACAGAAAAAATTTATAAAGCGGAAGTTGTGGGCTTTAAAGACCAAATGGTTTTGATGATGCCACTGAATGATATGAGAGGCGTCGGAATGGGCGCTCGTATCGAGCTTTCCAAACAAATCGCAACGGTCAAAGTATCAGATAAACTTTTAGGACGAGTTCTTAACGGATTAGCAGAACCTCTTGATGGTTCACCGATGATCGACAGTTTTGAAGAACGGCCTTTATACGCAGACGTTCGAAATCCCCTGGCAAGAAGACCAATCGACGAGCCCCTTGATTTAGGCGTAAGAGCCATCAACGGACTTCTTACAGTAGGTACGGGCCAACGGGTTGCTATCATGGCAGGTTCGGGCGTCGGTAAGTCAGTACTCTTAGGTATGATGGCCCGAAGTACAAATGCGGATGTTAACGTCATCGCGCTCATCGGCGAGCGGGGACGGGAAGTTCGTGAATTTATCGAGCATGATTTGGGACCTGAAGGTTTAAAAAAATCAGTTATTGTCTGTGTAACCAGTGACCAAAGTGCTTTGCTCAGAATGCGCGGAGCGTACGTTGCTACGGCTATTGCTGAACATTTCTGTGCTCAAGGTAAAAAAGTTTTATTGATGATGGATTCAGTTACTCGTTTTTGTATGGCCCTTCGTGAAATCGGTTTATCAACCGGCGAACCACCATCAAGCAAAGGTTATACTCCAAGCGTATTTGCGCAATTACCTCGTCTGTTAGAGCGCGCGGGTAACTTCGAGGGCGAAGGCAGCATCACGGGACTGTATACAACCCTGGTTGAAGCAGATGACATGAATGACCCAATCGGGGATTCAGTTCGTTCGATCGTTGATGGTCACATAGTTTTATCCCGTTACTTAGCTCAGCGCGGGCATTATCCCTCTATTGATGTGCTTCAAAGTGCCAGCCGGGTTATGCGAGCAGTGACTAATCCTGAACATCAAAAGCTTGCGCAAAAAATGCGTGAACTTTTAGCGGTGTATAAAGAAGCCGAAGATTTAATTAATATCGGTGCTTACAAATCAGGAACAAATCCCAAGATTGATAAAGCAATTAAACTGATCGATCCGATCAATGATTTCTTAAAACAAGCAGTAGCGGATCCAACGACGTTCACAAATACACTCAGACAATTGCAGCAGATTTTAATTAACGCGTAATTCGTAAGGATTTCTTAATGAAGTTTAAATACTCTTTAGAAAAAGTTCTCAAGCATCGTGAAATTCTTGAAAGCGTTGCCCAGCGCGAGTTTCAAGAGATGATGGGCGAATTAGTTCAGGCCCAAAATACTTTGGATGGCTTATTTCACCAAGAAAAAAAAGCACGCGAGTCACTTTTGGTATTTCAAGAAAACTCTGTAGTCGAGCTCCCACAGCACGGGACACAGCTGGACCATTTTCTAAAACTGCAAGCCCTTCGAATTGAAACGCAGAAGACAAAGGTCGAAGCCGCACAAAAAAGAGTCGAGGAGAAGCGGGAAATTTTGCGGGCCAAGGCGATTGATCGTAAAATATTAGTTAAGCATAAAGAGCAGAAGCACGAGCTTTTTACGGCTGAAGTGAACAGAAAAGAACAACTCGAGATGGATGAATTGAGTGTTCTAAGACATGGAGTTCGTAAGAATAAATGAAAAATGGATATGATCAGCACTTTAAAAAAGCGCAACAAGCCGCGGCTCTGAACAAGAAGCCGGCGTTTTCTGTTAACAACATGAACACGTCAATGTTGCGTCCGAAGAAAAAGAAAAAATCTGGTTTCTCGGTAAAATTGGTTTTTCTTTCCGTACTTGGATTCTCCGGAGCCCTTGGCGGATATTTGTACGTTGATCAAATTGAAGGATTTTTAAAGCGTTTTGAAATTGGTTTCATGGGTCAAGCCATGGCCGAAGACGTGAAAAAGCCTGATGCAAAACCAGTTGATGCGGCAAAGGCTGCTGAAGCGGCGGCAAAAGCCACTGAAGCAGCTAAAGAGGCCGAAGCTACTTCGAGCGGTCCTGACGATCACTTACAGAAATTAGTGGACCGCCAAAAAGAATTAGAAGCTAAAGAAGAAGAATTAAAAAAGATCGAAGAAGAGCTAGCGGTACAAAAACAAGAACTTGAAAAGAAATTAAAAGATCTTGAAGAAGTACGCGGGCAAATTTCTACCGTATTAAACGACCGCGTTCAGGCCGACAGCGCAAAGGTTGATAACTTAGTTCAACTCTATTCGAATATGCGTCCGCAACAAGCGGCAAAAGTTTTTGAAACTTTGGATGAAGATTTAACGGTTGAAGTTCTGGGCCGCATGAAAAAGAAAAATGCTGCCGAGATTATGAATTTAATGAAAGCCGACAAAGCAAAAGTTTTATCAGAAAAACTTGCCGGGTATAAGCGTTCTCCGGCCTCGGTACCGAGCGTGCCTTCGACAATGAATGAAGAGCCAACAATTGAAGAAACTGCCGAATCTCAACCTGCACCCGAAGAGAGTGTAGTGGAGCCAGTGCAAAAGCCTTCTGAAAAACCAGTTCAGAAAAAAGCGGAAGCGCCAAGCTCAGAGAAAAGGACAACTTAAGGAAAGGGAGGAAACGAAATGGTAAACGGAATCTCTCCGATGCTGAACTGGGGTAAAGCCCCGAAAGCTGGAGGGATGGAAGCGACTGGGAAGGGAAAATCGGAAAAGGGAATTGCAGACTTTGCCGAACTCGTACCAGACGGAAAAGGGCCACCGGGATTAAAACCCGAGGGACCACCGACGGAAGCTCTCCAGAAAAGTAGACCACCTGGTTTACGAGATGGACCTCCCGGAGGAAAAAGGGAAAAAGCAATTTTGAAGTTCATGGACTCTTTCGAGAGTGAAATCAAAATTCCTCCACAGAAGTTAGTGGAGGCAATGGCGGAACTCCCCCCATCCTTACAGGATCAATCTCCCGTAGAAACGGCGGCTTCGGTTGTCGACAAGTTAGACTTGTCTGATGCAGACCGAGATAAGGCGCTGGGTTTATACGTGGGTTTATTGATGCAGTTACAAAATATAGAGCGCCAAGAGGCGATGCCAAAAGGTATGGACGGTGCTGCTGCATTAATCGCGGCAAAACCCGAAGCACTTTTAGTATCGGATAAATCAGCAGTGGTTGCCGCAAAAAACCAAGGCTTGCAAGCATACAAAGATTTTAACGGGATGACTGAAGCAGTTGTGCCGAATGAAATGGCGGTTTCTCAAGCAGATACCGAAGGTGCTTTTGCAGCAGGGTTAGCAATGCAAACTGGTGAGGCGATTCCAGGTGGTGAAATTCCTGAAGCGCCGGTTGCGATGGAAGCAAGCGCTGAATCAGCAGAACCTATCGCGATGAATGATGCTAAGGAAATTCCAGCGGGCAAAGCTTCAGGCAATGCCAAGAACGCGGGATTAGCAGCAGCCATTGCTAAAGGTACCGCTGCAGGATTAGCCGCAGGAGCAGCAGCTGTGAAAGCGATGGAGCAATCCGGAACTTCCGCAGTAGCAGCTGAAGGTTTCGATATGAAAGCCGTTTCAGAAATGTCTGCAAAGAACGTTAAGAACCTTATGCAAGGTGATGTTTCAAGGGCAGAGATGAAACCGGAATTGCAAATGGGTGCTACCGGCGGGGCATTAGCGGCCATCGCGGGTGGTATGCAAAAGCAACAAGCCGAGGACCAAGGCGCGCAATCGAATCTTTCGCAGCAATTTAATTTTCAAGGTGAAACAACTTACGAAGCAAAACCAAATTTAGGCGAAATGGGAATTAAAGAATCTCAGAAGCTTGAATTCAAAGATCAGTTAGCTGAATCTTTGGCTGGTGTTGATACGGGCTCTGCCGGTATTGATAAATCCGCAAGTTTTCAAGGTATCACCGCAGCGGTGACTCCCGATGCTGATCCTTCAACTCCACCCATTCAGCAATTGATGAACCAGGCTCAAGTCCTGCTCAAAAATGGCGGTGGCGAGATGAAAGTACAGTTAAATCCGGAAGGCTTAGGTACAGTAAATTTAAGAGTAGCCTTACAGGATGGGAAGCTAAGCGTGCATATGGCAGCTGACCATAAAGATACGAAAGACATGTTAGAGGGAAGTATTTCGGAACTTAGATCCAGCTTGAATGCACAACACTTTACAGTGGATAATATTAAGGTGGACGTTGTTAAAGGTACAAGTACCGATAACAATTCGCAGAACACTGCAGGCAATGACAAAAACCAACAAGAAGGTAGTCAAGGTCAGCAAAGACAGTTCTGGCAACAGTTTCAAGAGAACTTCGGGAACCGGTCTCGACGTGATGATTGGATGGCACTGGCATCAAATCCAAAAATCGTAAACGAAAAACGTTACGATCCTTTGGCTTCGATTTCTAGCGCTGATAAAGCCAACGCAGCACCAAGAGCAGCAGGATCCCAACGTCTGAACATGGTAGCGTAGGAAGAATTTTTTAAAATGAGCGGGCGAAAGCCCGCCCCGACAAAGCGCCTAGGGCGATTTGCGGTTGAAAGATATGAGGTACACGGATGTCCGTTATGAATGTAAAGCCTTTAACTCAAGCGTTTGCTCCGCAGCAGGTTCAACCGAAATCGGAAAACGATGCGGTTCAGAACCATAGCGCGGGGGAAATGAAAGATTTAGGCGGATCGAATGTCGGTGAAGTTTTAAATAAACTTGCTGACTCGAATTATGTTGATCCTTCGAAACGGAAAAGAGCCGTTGGTAGTGACAAATTGGATAAGGATGCATTTTTCAAACTGATGCTTGCACAGATGAAAAATCAAGATCCAACAAATCCACTTAAGTCACACGAGATGGCTGCGCAGTTAGCAAACTTTTCTGGCCTCGAGCAAATGCAGAACGTGAATGCTACTTTGACTGAAATGAAAAATGGTCAAAAGCCGATGGAACAATACCAGGCTTTGAATTTCATTGGAAAAGCAGTCGCAGGGGATTCATCAAAACTGATTCGCGCAAAGGGTGATAAGGAACATGATTTTACTTATTCGATTCCGGCGAATGCTAAAGAAGTAAAAATACAAGTTAAGAACGACAGCGGCGAAGTTGTTAAATCATATAATTTGAAAGCAATCAAAGCTGGTGAAAATAAATTAAATTGGGCTGGTGAAAACGAGAAGGGCGAAAAAGCTCCTGCAGGTGAATACTCTTTTTCAGTTGAAGCAACTGCCGAGAGTGGACAGAAAATGGGAGTGAAAACAAACTTCGACGGAATCATCACGGGCGTGAACTACACGGCTGACGGGCCTGTCCTTATGGTGGGAAATCAATCTATACGTCTGAAGGACGTTCGTAAGATTGTAGACCCAAGTCTTATGAAGAACGACCAGAATGCAAAAACTGGTAGTCCCCAGGACTTGAAAACTCTACCACCGATAACGCAGACTAAAAAAGTACCGAGTGCGGATGACAGCGAAGGCGCTCCAGATGCACCGGTTAAGGGAACCAACAAAGTTTTTGATACGGTTGGACTCTCGAGTGAAATGAAAGACCGAATCGCAAAAGAGACCAGCGGGTCAGGCGAGGGGGGCTAAGTGAGTATGGATATCAGGAAATTAAATAACCTGAACGTACCCACCACCGAGGGACCAAGTGGAGGAACGAAAACGCCTGGCGGTCTTAGTGACAAGGGCGGAACGAGTTTCAAGGACACTTTGGCTCAGCTTGGAAATCTGGGAACTCCGCAAGGAATCGCAGGTAACCCGGCAGCAAAAGGTTTGGGGACCGCAGCTTCACCTGCTGCAGTTAAGTTTTCGAATCACGCCATCGAGCGGATGCAGACCCGAGGAATAAAGTACTCGCAGGATGACATCGCAAAGATCGGGCAGGCCATCGGTAAGGCGGCCGCAAAGGGTTCTAAGGACTCTCTGATCTTGATGAATGATTCGGCGCTGATAGTGAGCGTGAAGAACAACACGGTCGTTACGGTTATGGATAAAGCCGCTCTTAAAGAGAACGTCTTTACAAACATCGATAGCACCATAGTTATGTAGGTTTAAAAAAATATAAGCACGAGTTTGATTCTTCGATGATGTCGTAGGATGGGATTCACAAAAAACAAAATAGTGAACTGATTGTTCACACAAAATTACAGAGCTGGTCCCGCAAGGGGAGCTCTCCAATTAATCAACCGACGGACTGCGGTTGATCAATGACATGGAGGTCATATGGGTATTTTATCATCGTTATACACGGGCGTATCTGGTTTAGCAGCACAAGGTGAAGCACTACAAGTAATCGGCGATAACATCGCAAATGCTAACACTACTGGTTTCAAAGCAAGCCGCGCAGAATTCCAAGACATCGTAGCAAAAAGTTTAAAAGGTATTCAGGGTGGTAACCAAATCGGTCGCGGGGTGAAAATCGGCGCGGTAAATCCAATCTTGGTTCAAGGTAACACTGACTCTACAGAAAAAGTAACTGACTTAGCTATCTCTGGAGATGGTTATTTCAAAGTAAAAGGTTCCGACGGCGACACTTACACTCGTGATGGATCATTCCACTTCGACCGTGAAGGACACCTAGTTACAAATGATAATCAAAAAGTTCAAGGTTTCACTACTGACGACAAAGGGAACATCGTAAATAAAGTAGATGATATCAAATTTCCTCGCGCTCTTATTCCAGCAAAAGGAACACAAGAGTTAAAAATGGATCTAAACTTAGATTCACGCGTTGAACCAACTAAAAAATTCGACATGAAAGATCCGTACGCGACTTCTCACTATTCAACTGGTGTGGAAATGTACGATTCTCAAGGTAATAAACACTTAGTTAGCTTTTTCTTTAATAAAGTAGCTGACCGTCAATGGGAATATAAAGGTTTAGTAGATGGTAAAGAAGTTACCGGTGGAAACGAAGGCGAATTAGCTGAAGTTGTTTCCGGTAAATTAGAATTTACTACTGATGGAAAATTGCAAAGCCAAGATGTTGGAAATTCTTCTTTCAACTTCAAAGGTGGAGCTCTTCAAAATCAAGTAATCAAAATGAACTTCGGTGACGATATCGCTAAGGGCGGTAAAGGTATCGATGGAACAAAACAGTACGGTAAAAATTCTGACTTGATCACTTGGAGACAAGACGGAGCAGCAGCTGGAACAATCACAGGTCTTTCGTTCAATGACGAAGGTATCTTGACAGCGGTTTACTCTAACGGCCAAGCAAAAGATTTAGCTCAAATCGCGGTTGCGAAATTCGAGAACCCAGAAGCTTTATTCAAAGTCGGTAACAACAGACTAAAAGAATCAAGAGATTCAGGTTTAGCGGCCCTTGGAGCTCCGAAAGCTGCAGGACGTGGAACGATCTTCGCAAAGTCTTTAGAGCGATCAACGGTCGATCTAGCAGCAGAGTTCGTGGGAATGATTCAAAATCAACGTGGTTTCCAAGCAAATGCGAAGACAATCACGACGACAGACGAATTATTAAACGAAGTAATCCAACTTAAACGGTAATAATGTAAGCGAGTCGCCCTAGGCGCTTCGCTAAAATAGGCAAGTCGCCCTAGGCGCCTTGCTTAAAAATAAATAACTAAAATAAGTAATCTTCCTCCGAGTTAAAACTTGGGGGAGGGTAGCTTAAAAAGTTTTCGATGATTCTCCATATTTTGTTTGGGGCCCTACCAGTCCAATGCGTAGGGTTTCCTTTAGATGGATGATTATTTATTATGGATTAGTTGGTATTTATTTTCGGTCAGCTAAGATTATAGAATTCTAAATATTAAAGAATAGTTCTATTCAGAACGAATATCTGAGATCAGCAACCGGAAGCTACCGGTGGTTTTGCTAGTAATTTGAATTCCCCATTGAAGGATCTCTGAAGTATCCATGACAACGTCATCTGGCATCTGTATTCCACGCAAATAAGGAATAAAGGTGTTAAGTCTCATTCGCACTTCCTGTCTGATTCCCTTAACAGTTTTAAATTCCCGCTGAAAAGAATAATCCGAAGAGCTATCAAGCGCTGCCCCATCCTTAACTAAAAATCGGTAAGTATTTCCATCGCCCACCAAATGAATGACAATTTCAGTAGTCGGCGAAAGTTTCCAAACGGCACTCGCCGGATTCATAATTCGATACGAAACGGAAGCAACACCAGCAGGACTAGGAAGTAAGGTGCCAGTAAGAACAATCGTCCGATTAATAATTTGAAACAGAATAGTAGAGTGTCCACCTTTAGGTTTATCAGTGATGGCAAACCCATCAATCGCATAGTTCCCGTCAAAATTAAAAAGCGGATAAGAGGTACGAAGTTGGGGTCGTGGCCAAGCAAAAGAATAGGAAGCAGAGCTAACCACAAAGGCCAGCAATATTGCCGAAGGCGCAAAAAGCATCCTGAAACCAACCCGCAAACAACCCATATAAAAAACGATAAACAACACCAAAAGATCAGTGTCAACAACCGGGCGGTTCTAAAAGTCCCATCTGACTGCGTTGTCGGGTGCTCGGTCCCGCTCCAACGTGGCTTATGCCACGCCTCCGCGTGCCCGAACAGCCTCCGCCTTGCAGCTGGGCCTTTTAGAACTGCCCTAGCGTGGTGGTTCGCGAAAACTTCTCGGGGTATCGGTCACGGGGGACGCCGTCGCACTTCGTGCTCCCGCGCGGACGGGGGAGTGGTGCCGGGGGTACCGGTCACTGGAAATTTTGCAGTTGGATTGTTAGTTCTTAGTTAGGGCGATTGGTTTTTCAGAACAGATGCCCGAAGAACAGTGCCGGGAACAGGCACCGCGGACTGCCCACCGTTGCCAGCTGCCAGAAAACCGGTGGGACTAGCGTAACGGAATACTATTTTGCCTTACCGAGAACAGCTTCAGCGATCAGCGAAGGGCTTTTGCTTTCTTCCATCAGGCGAAGTTTGCGTTCGCTTGCTGCTTTTTTGCTGACTTCGATTTTTGCGTCGCGGATTTTTTCGAATTCTTTTTTGAAGTACGCATTTTCTTTGGACTCGGCTTTGTGTTCGGCGATAAAGTTTTCTAGAAATATGATGTAGCTTACTTGGTCCCTAGGTTTGGTATTTTCGTCTTTTAACTTTTCGATGGCATCACTGACTAGAAATGAAAAGGTTGATTCAAGAATCTCGTTTGCCTCTAATGCGCTTCTTAATTCGCCAAAAACCTTGTCGATCATGCGATCTTTGTTGGGGCGCATGAAAATTGAGCGCGTCAAAGATTTTAATACTTCTGGGTCAGCAGGAGTTTGCTTATTTGCTTCTTTTATTCCGTTGCGGACCATTTGGTTCATCTCGGTCAGGTCTTTTGTGGTTAATTGGGTATAGGTCCATGGTAATTCGTCGGCATAACTTGCTAAAACGAACAACAGAGAGGCCACCAACGAAACAATGCAGATCAAAATGGATTTTTTCATAACTCTAAGCATAACGTCTTTATCAATGCTTCCCAAGACTTGGCAGCTATTTTCGACAAAAGTCCTGATGACTCTAATTTTAAACCTGGGCACAATGAACGGGTTCTACATTTTTATAAAACATCAATAGGAGGATGCTTTGAAATCACTTTCCCAGAAACTTTTACTTTCCGTTGTGGTTATTGCGGGCTTTTACAGCTGCGCACCCAACGCTGATCAACTTAAAAAAGCTATCGAAAAAGATCCAGATATCGTTTTCACTGCTATCCAAAAAAACCCAGAGCGTTTCATTGAAGTAGTAAACGAAGCGGCTCAAAAAGCTCAACAAGGTTCGCAATCAAAAGCGATGGAAGAAGAGAAAAAGAAACGCGATGACGAATTCGCAAATCCTTTAAAGCCCACAATTCCTGATGATGCAGTTATTTTCGGAAATAAATCTGCTCCGATCACGATCGTTGAGTATTCTGATTTCGAGTGCCCGTTCTGTACTCGTGGTTACCAAACTATTAAACAAGTAAAACAAACAGAAAAGAATTCCGAGAACTTAGTTTATGCGCAAATGCCTTTGGAATTTCACCCGAAAGCAATGCCAGCAGCTAAATATTTCACTGCGATTTCAATGCAAGGAAATGACAAAGCTGAAAAATTCCATGATTACGTTTTTGAAAATCAAAATGAGTTAAAAGCTCCGGGCGATGCATTCCTTAAAAAGGCTGCAAAACAAGCCGGTGCTGACTTAAAGAAACTAGAAAAAGATTTGAATGATCCATCAGTTCAAGCTCGAGTAAACGCTGACATCGAAGAAGCAAAAAAATTCGGTATCAACGGTACTCCAGGATTCATCATCAACGGAGTTTCTCTTCGTGGTGCTTATCCGTTTGATGATTTCAAACAGATCATTGATCGTCAGTTGGCTACTAAGTAATTCTTTAGATTAGGTTTAAATTTAAAACCCGCTTCTTTTGCTAGAAGCGGGTTTTTTATTTTTGAAACGGTAAAATGTGTTCGTGAGCGAAAACCTTAATCGACTAAAGACCCTTCAAAAACTCAAAATCCCGATCCATCACGGTCTTGCGCCCCTCACGACGAGCATTATCAATAGCCCGCTCGCACAAAACCCGAAGATGATCCGACAGCGCATCCATCACGGAAGCCGAAGTATTATACTCTGACCGAGCATGAATATATTCCTTCAACCGTGAAGCAATAACCAAAACCTCCCGAGGAATATTCCCCGCCGGAGTTTTAATCACCGAACTACTACTAGAAGAAGAAACCGAAGCGGCAACGGTAGTAACCGCAGGCTTCACCATCAACCGCGAAGGCGCCGCTTTCTCGATCGCACCCGCATCCTTGTGTCTAGCACCCGGTAAGTGAACTTCAAAGCAGGGGATAGAGCAGAACACGTAACCTGTTCGTAAACCATTGCAGGTTGAAACGCTACACACAAAATACTTCGCACCGAATGCGATTGGTTTTTTACATGAGCTGCAATTTTTCCAGCCTTCTACCTTCGTCTCCACTAGACCTCCTGCTTATCTATTAAAGAGTAAGTTGGTAAACACGAACCTTCAATCCGACAAAGGGCTGGAACTGCACATCAACGTCCAGTTCGCCTCATATTGACTCAAGTAAGAACGATTTCACTCCGAAAAGTTTAACAGAACTCGAAATGGACTTCGGAGGACGAATTTATGTTTCTACAAGGTAATCTACAAGTTGTGTTTGACGCTTTATTCACCGTAGGCGCGATCGATCCGGTTTTAAAAATGGATTGGACGGAAATCTGCGAAGAAATGAAAAAAGATCCAGACAATACTCGCGTAGCATTCGATAAAGTAAATTCGTGCCGCGGGGACTACACCCAACTTATTTCTACATTAAACGAATTAGATCAAAAATCCGTACATTACATAGCCATGGAGGTCGCACGTGAGTTTTGTGAATTTCACGATCGCCAGTCTCTTCAGTAGTTTATTATTGGTCTCCACGGCTCATAGCTGGGAAGTTGATATGTCCAGACGCAAGTCTGACTTTCAACGTATTCAGGAAACTGACCGTCAACCGGCTTCCGAAGTTGAAGAAGTTAATTTGCTTTCCCGCGTAATGGACTACCAAGCTCCGACTCAGGATATCGTTATCTTAAATACCAACGAAGGATTTGTTCCTGACAAAGTTTATTTAAACAAAGGTCAGAAATATAATTTTCATATCGTTAACGTTAATGAAAAAAGCAAAAACGTCAGCTTTATGCTTGATGCTTTTGGCGAAAATCATAATACGGTATTTGGTTTGAAAAAATCTTTTGAAATCAAAGCGAAAAAAGACGGAGTATTTACCTTTCTTTGTCCAGAGACAACTTTTCAGGGAAATATCATTGTCGTCGATAAAGATCGTAAGCCAGCTTCCGAATAGGAACTTCAATTATGACAGTAGGGCGTGGACAAATTTTTAAAGAAACTATCCGGCAGAATCTTGGGCCGGTTGTTTCATTTTTGGAAGACCCCACTGTCACCGAAATTTTAATTAACGGTCCCGATGAAATTTTTGTCGAAAGAAAAGGTAAACTTGAAAGAGTAAACGCTTCTTTCGCTGACGAAGATTCTTTACGAGCAGCAGTCAACAGCATCGCACAAAGTGTGGGGCGAAGAGTTTCTGATGAAGAACCCCGCTTAGATGCGCGACTTCCTGACGGATCACGTATTGCGGTTGTTATTCCACCGATGTCACGCAAAGGTACAACGGTCAGCATTCGTAAATTTACAAATAATAAAATTGGTTTTGGTGAATACATTAAACTTGGTGCGGTCAGTGAAGACGCTGCCAGATTTCTAGATGTCTGCATGTTCTTAGGAAAAAATTTAATCGTCAGCGGTGGAACCGGCTCCGGTAAAACCACTTTACTAAGTCTTCTTTGTTCACGAATTCCCAAGGGACAAAGAGTTATCGTGATCGAAGACTCCAGCGAATTACAAATTGATTACGAACATGTAGTGCAGTTTGAAACTCGGTTAGCAGATGCTCAAGGTAAAAACGAAGTAACGATTCGTGATCTTTTAA
>JAZKJI010000246.1:6974-13297 GCA_040384405.1 Bdellovibrionota bacterium | reverse complement strand
AATGTATGAAATTTCCAGATGCAACTTTGGAGCAATTAATTAATGCTATGAATACTGGTCACAAAGGTTCCATGGGAACCGTTCACGCGAACACGGCGGAAGACGCAATTGTTCGCTTGGAAGCGCTTGCCCAAGGTGGTGATACCAAGATCAGCGAAAAAGCTTTACGCTATCAACTGTGCTCAGCAATTGAGCTAATCGTGCAGGTTTCCCGGTTTTCTGATGGTTCCCGCCGAATCGCGTCTATCAGCGAAGTGCGCGGATTTAATCCTGACGGAAGTTACGAAGTGGTCCATTTGTTCCATATTCCTCGAATGACACGTCGGCCCGACGGCATGCTGGAAGGCAAACTCGAGCCCACGGGACAGCTCCCAAGCTTCATGAGCGAAATTACCGATAATAACCTGCCATTTCCAAAGGCAAAATTTCTGAAGCAAAGCGCTTAAATTTCCCTCTGAGTTTCTCATCTAGTTCCCATTGTGTTTAAGAACCGGCGTTGTTATAAATTCGTGTGCACTTCAGTTGTAAGATTTCAAACGCAATCCTTAATCATCTCGAGAATGAGGAAGTAGATATCTATTCCTCATCCGAGCTAACCGCGTGGCCATTAGAGCTACTGCGCGACTCATCGTCGTGGTTAAGCGCGCCCGAAATGGAAAAATTTTTAGAAGTTCTGGAACCTAAAGCGCACAGCTCGGGCCAA
This sequence comes from Bdellovibrionota bacterium, assembly GCA_040384405.1. Taxonomy (GTDB): domain Bacteria; phylum Bdellovibrionota; class Bdellovibrionia; order Bdellovibrionales; family Bdellovibrionaceae; genus JAZKJI01. The sequence goes on along the minus strand of JAZKJI010000246.1, from coordinate 12,594 downwards.
CGGGAATTTATTCGCGAAGCTGGGCATGAAGGATACGATCTTCATTCTTGGGGAGTTTTGGATAGCGTTCTAAAAATGATCAGCGATCCAAAAGAGATTTTGCAAAACCCTCAGCGGTTCATGTCTTATTTTATTTCTCCAGAGCCACCGATTGAAAACTTAAGAAAAACGGCGAATGAAATTTCTTTCGATGTTCCGTTGATGGCCGATCAATATCCACGGGTGACGACTTATTTAATCGCAGCGTTCGAAGGTCTTCCACGTTATGCCGGAAAGCCTTTAGCAACTTGTAAGTGGGAAGGTATCACGATCACCGTATCATGGCAGTCTTCCATGGAGTTTTCTTCGGCAGAAACCGAGCGGCCGCAAATCAGTCCGCAATTATTAGAAGAAGTAATCGAAGACTTACAACAAAGCCAAAAAGATCTGGAACACAAGAATCGCGAGCTTCAGCAACGTAACGAAGAATTAATGCAAGCGTACCGTGACCTAGAAGGTTCAACCCAAGATCGCCCCGCACTTGCAACGGTTGACGAATCAACATGGCGTGATCTCAGTGCGCAGAGTGAAGACTCTGCACAAGCGATTGTACAAAATCTTTCACGGTTACACGATTACATGGTTCGTGCTCAGCAGTTGGTAACATTGTTAGGTGCTCATTCAAAAAATAAAACCCAAGTTCAAGAGGCCTTACGCCGAGTGGACTGGGAATACGTCAAAGGCCAATATCCTCGAACGATTTCTGAAAGTGTGGAATTCATTCGGGCTTGGCAAAAGAAAAGATAACCGGAGCTAACACTCCAAGGAGTTATGTATGTCTGAAATCGTATCGGTCCACGCCCGCGAAATTCTTGATAGCCGCGGTCAACCCACGGTTGAAGTCGAAGTACATACAGCCCTTGGAGCAATGGGAAGAGCAGCAGTTCCATCCGGAGCATCAACCGGTGCCCACGAAGCCGTTGAACTTCGCGATAAAGATGCAAAACGCTACGGTGGCAAAGGTGTTCTAACTGCGGTAAAAAATGTTCGCGAAATTCTAGCTCCGGAAGTTGTGGGTGTTCCAATCACCGAACAAGTTTACATCGATCAACTATTAAGACAAATCGACGGCACTGATAACAAAGGAAAATTAGGAGCAAACGCAATCCTAGGAGTTTCCTTAGCCGTAGCAAAAGCGGCAGCTGAAGAAGCAGGCCTTCCATTGTACAGATACGTCGGTGGATCCCAAGCTTTCAAATTGCCAGTGCCACTAATGAACGTATTAAATGGCGGAGCCCACGCAAATAACGGATTAGACATTCAAGAATTCATGGTTGTTCCAACCGTACAAAATTCTTTCCGCGAATCTCTAAGAACTGGAAGCGAAATTTTCCAAGCCCTTAAAAAAATTCTGGGTGGAAAAGGTTTATCAACTGCAGTTGGTGACGAAGGCGGCTTCGCACCAAAGTTAGAAAGTAATCAGCACGCGATGGAATTACTGATGGAAGCAATCGTCGCTGCCGGATACGAGCCGGGCCAAGATGTTTTCATTGCACTAGATGTGGCAGCAACCGAAATGTACCACGGTGGAAAATACACTTGGCAAGGCGACCAAATCACGCACGGTGATTTATTAGGAATCTACAAAGGTTGGTCAGAAAAATATCCATTGATCAGTATCGAAGACGGTTTCGCCGAAGATGATTGGAATGCATGGGCCGATATGACCAGAACTTTGGGACAAGAAGTTCAAATCGTAGGTGATGACTTGTTCGTAACAAATCCAAAACGCTTAAAACAAGGTATCGACAAAAATATCGCCAATGCACTACTGGTAAAAGTAAATCAAATCGGAACTCTCAGCGAAACTGCCGAAGCCGTATCCATGGCTCAGCGAGCTTCTTACAAAACAGTGATGTCCCACCGAAGTGGCGAAACCGAAGATACAACGATCGCAGATCTTGCAGTTGCACTTCAGTGTTCACAAATCAAAACCGGAAGTTTGTGCAGAACTGACCGGGTAGCGAAGTACAATCAGTTATTGCGCATCGAAGAAGAATTAGGCGAAACGGCGTATTACTGGGACAAAACAGCTTTTAGCTAGTTAATATTCCAGTTTTTTACAACTTACACTTATCGTCGACGGTGCTCTTCCGTCGACATAATAATGTCCAACCCATGCATCTAACGACAGTGAACTTTGAATCAGCTGCACATCAACGTGGCCGATTTTTCCCATGCCGGCTTCGTGTTGAAAAATGGTCGGAAATTTTATTTTTGCATTCCACTGGCCGCATAATCTGCCGGGGCAGTGACTATCAACGGTTGTGTAATTTCCCACAGCATTTAAACCTTTTGAATCATAATTGGCCGAGCCGTCTGCGTTGAGTGACAATTGTAACACCACTTCGTCAGAAGCATCGCTCTGGCTTGTGCACTCATAGAAACCCGCATGGGCTTTAGAGTTTATTAACACCGGGAATACCGGCTTCGGTTTTGGAACTTGGCTGTGATTTCCATTTTCCGAAGGCAAGTGCGAACAACAATATTGTTGTCCATTTGGGGTTACACAAGTTTCCACTTTGCAGGCAGCAGAAGCCATGGAAGTGGCTACTGTTAGAAAGGTAAGTGTGGTGAGTTTTATTAAAAGTGATTTCATTATTGGTCTCCAGATTTACAAGTAAAGTTATTTAAATTTAAAGTTTTTTCCCCGAACACAAGCGTACGATTTGGCGTACCACCAAAGGACGAGCATCCGCCGTATTTAACAAATTTTCCGTGCACTATCGCGCCGTCCACATGACAGGGAATTCCAATTAATCCTTCTCCGCCAACTCCACTATCGCGAATTAAGAGCGCGCCGAATTCGTAAATGTCGATTTGCTTGATTCCGAAAAGTGTATTTGCTCCGGCACCAATAATTTCAACTACGTATTGACCGTTCGGATCTGTACAGACTTCCTTTGGAAGCGGTTCTGCAGACACGCAATCAAGCGAAGAATCATTAATGGCGTTGGATGCCGTATCCCTAACGTAAGACCAGCCAAATCCATTATCGAATGTGGAAGGCCGCAAAACTAATCCTGCATGAATTTCTAACGGAGGAGTTTTGCTATTCGTAGATCTAAGTTGAAAATTTAACTTTTTGTAACCGGTCAGGCGGGTGCCTTCGGGTTCATCGGTTAAACTATAAGGACCACTAAACGCGATATTTTCATAAGTGGCAGACGCGATCCCGAAATTCTTCAACGTAAGATTCATAGTCTTGCCGTTCTTTTCAAAGGTACAGATCATTTTTGTATTTGCCGAAGCTTGCATTCCTAAAAGAAATAATCCTCCGGCCATCAATATATTTACTATTTTCATAACAACTTCCTTTCGGCTTCGTTTAAAAGCCTGATTAAACTGAAAGTGAAGATAGTCGACTGTTACATAACAGTAAAATTAATTGATTTAATGGTCTGATTAGATAAACTAATCATATGAAATTAAACTCTAGCCATTTAGAAGCATTTTACGCCATCGCCAGGACCTTGAACTTTACTCGCGCGGCCGAAGAGATTCACGTCACCCAATCTGCACTGTCGCAAAGAATTGCAAAGCTTGAAGAAGAACTAGAAACAACACTTTTCATTCGGGATCGCAGTTCCGTGAAGCTAACCGAAGCTGGTTTAACTCTTCTACGGTATTGCGAACGGGCATTGGTTGGCGAGAGCGAACTTTTGGAAACCTTAAAAGGAACCGGCGAGGGTGCCAGCGGCATGCTTCGTATCGGAGGATTTTCTTCGGTAATGCGATCTTTGGTTGTTCCAGCTTTAAAAAAGATCATGCACTCGAACCCCAACCTTTCGGTCGAGTTTTTCACTAAAGAGCTGCGCGAATTAAATGATTTACTCAGAAGATCAGAAGTCGACTACATCCTAACCAATCAAAAATCCGAAACTCCGGATATTGAAAGCATATTTCTCGGCATTGAAGAAAACGTTCTGGTCGCCTCTAAAAAGTATTCTGATTTGGAAATCTATTTGGATCATGACCCCAGTGATCCCACGACCAGCGGGTTCTTCCGGCAAAACAAGGGAAGCGATCGTCCGAAAAAAATGCGCTACCTCGATGACGTCTATGGTTTGATTGATGGAGTAAAAAACGGTTACGGAAAGGCCATCCTGCCAAGACACCTAATCGAAAATGAAAAGGACCTCGAAATCCAAGAGCCCAAAAAAATTCTCAAAGTCTCGGTGTACTTAAATTTTTTCCACCAACCGTATTACCGAAAAATTCACGAGCGGGTCGTGCAAGATATTCGGACGCATTTTCAAGAACGATTTTCCGATTAAATTATTTTTGGGAATGCCTTCCCGGAAAAAAATCATGGCTTTCTGACAAATGAATTACAGCTTTCGGGGTCCAATATCATTTGCGGGGTGAATGGACCCAAGCCCCGACCATGGTTTAAGTGAATAACTTAGACTCGCCAATATTTCCTACTCAAAGTAAGATAAATCCATGGTTCAGCTGGCTCATCGTTTTAGACATATGCTTAATTACCCATCCCGCGTTGCTAGCGTATGTATGGTGTTTTTAGTCGTCACTTTATTGCTGAACGGAACCGTTTGGAAATTATGGGGCCTCCACCAGGATCACAAGAGAATGGCCACCGACATGAAGAGCCTTAAAACCGATCTATTGACTTTGACGGTCGACATCAAAAAAGTTCGGGACCCAAATTATATAGAGCGGCAAGCCCGGGATCGCCTAGACCTCGTAGGTGAAAACGAACTGTTGTTTGTTTTTCCAGCCGAGTAAGAATCACCTGTCATAAGAATATCACTTGAAATTGCACCCTATTATTGGTTAGGATATCTACTCTAATTGCTAATGGAATAGCAAGTAGTTTCAGCAGCTTAGAAATTCCGCATGGAATTTTCGCTAAAACAAACTAAGGTGAACGGAAGCAACACCAAGTTTGAAAAAGGAAGATCACATGGGACTTTTACAGTTGCGCGATGGAGTAAATATGAACCCGCAATGGAACAAAGACGAAATCAAAAATTTACGTCGCCGCCTTGGATGGACTCAGGCCGACCTTGCTCGACGAATTCAATGTTCACAAACCGAAATTCAAACTTGGGAAGCTGGCCAAGGCCAACCCTCGGTTCTAATTAGAAATCAATTTGAAATGTTGGAGCGCCAGGCGCAGCAATGCTCTGAAGAAGTGCAAGCGGGCCCAAAGGCCGAAAACATTTGTCAGAAAAACGCACTTTCGCAAATTGATTTCAATAAAATAAGTGACGACATTCAGTCCTAGATACTACTTTCTTCTGCATGAAGAAAGTCTACCTTCTTGACGTCAGCTCTTTATTTTTCCGCGCCTTCTATGCGATCAGGCCGTTAAGCGCTCCGGATGGAACTCCGGTGAACGCGATCTACGGTTTTGTCGCAATGTTAATTAAATTACTAAAAGAAGAACGCCCTCAGTACGTAGCCGTTTGTTACGACATCAAAGAGCCATCTTTCCGCCGAGAAATTTATCCTGAATACAAAGCTAACCGCACTGAAATGCCAGAAGATTTGCAAAAGCAATTACCTTTCATCAAGCAAGTCGTGGATAATTTAGGTCTACCTTCATTTCAAAGAGTTC
>JAZKJI010000246.1:4261-6964 GCA_040384405.1 Bdellovibrionota bacterium | reverse complement strand
ATGCTGGGCCCGCAAGAACGAAATGGAAACCGTCATCGTTTCTGGCGATAAGGATTTTGCCCAATTGATCGATGGAACGACCATCATGTGGGACACGATGAAGGATGTTCGCTATGACATTCCAGGCGTCGTCGAAAAGTGGGGAGTACGCCCTGACCAAATGATCGAGTACTTATCTTTAATCGGCGATTCGTCTGATAATATTCCGGGAATTCCAGGGGTGGGTCCAAAGACCGCGCAAAAAGTTTTAGCTGAATACGACAACATCGAAAATATCTATAAAAATTTGGATAAGGTTAAACCACCTTCTTTAAAAGAAAAGCTAACTCAATTCGCGGATCAAGTAGAGCTATCAAAAAGATTAGTAACAATCTGCCAAGATGTGGAATTACCATTAAGTCACAAGGCTTTGGAAATTCAGCCATGGAAAACTGAAGAGCTTCGAGTTTTATTTGAGCGCTTAAATTTCAAAGCATTCTTAAAAGTTTTGATTGATGAGTCGCCAAAAGCAAAATCAAGTGATTCGAAAGCTGCCGATTCAAAAACCGGAGACTCCAAAACCGGCGGATCGCGCGCAAATTCTTCATCCTCAAACTCTGCAACGGGCCTCACTGCAGATGGGAGTGAAGCAAATTCCGCAGAAATGACCGAAGGCTACTCTGAAATTCACGCCCAATCAGATGCACCAATTGCCAACGAGAATGAAGTAGTAAAAGAAATTTCCATAGGCGGTCTAAAAGATATTTTTAAAGACGGCGATGAAGTGTGGATTAAGTTCGAAAACAACCAACTGTCCTTCCATAAATCGCATACCTATAAATTCGAAGGCGAACCCATGGAATTTATGGAGTGGTCAGTAAAACACAACTTAAGATGGTCAGGTTTTGATTTAAAGAAAACATGGCGCCAAATTATCCAGGACGCGCCTCCATTATGGACAAGTAAAAAAGATTATCAGAAAAACTTTTTACCGGCGATGGGCCAAGACGTAGCACTATTGTATTATGTCTTCCGTTCCAAAGAAATTAAAAGTTGGATGCAGGTCTACGAGGATTTTGCCCAAAGAGCATGGCCACTGAATGCCAATCCAAGTATGTATTTTTCCGAGATGCAGAACATGTACGAAGCGATTTGGTCACAGATAAAAGAATACCCAATCGGAAAAGTGTATTCCGAAATAGAAAAGCCAATTGCTCCGATTTTACTTTCGATGGAGTTACTAGGAATAAAAATCGACCGGTCGTTTCTAAAAACGTATTCCGACGAACTACGAACTGACATCGCAAAAGTAGAAAAGAAAGTTCACGACTTGGCCGGCGAAAATTTTAATATCGGAAGTCCAAAGCAATTAGGAGTAATTTTATTCGAAAAAATGAAATTACCTACGGGAAAGAAAACCAAAACCGGATTCTCAACGGACAACGAGCAGCTAGAAAAAACCGAGCATCCGATTGCCAAAGAAGTTCTGGAATTCCGCGAGCTCAGTAAACTGAAATCCACCTACGTAGATTCATTGCCGGAGCTAGCAGATTCGCAAGACAGAATTCACACACATTTTAATCAGCTGTTAACGGCAACGGGACGGTTATCCAGCAATAATCCGAATCTACAAAATATTCCAATCAGAACCCCGCGCGGCCAACGAGTAAGAAAAGCTTTTATAGCCAGTGAAGGGAAAAAACTTCTATCGGTAGATTATTCCCAAATCGAATTAAGAATTTTAGCCCAAATCACCAAGGATCCAGGCCTAGTGCGAGCATTCCTAGATGATTTAGATATCCACACGGCAACGGCGGCCGAAGTATTCGGAATTCCCTTAAAAGACGTATCATCCGAGCAAAGAAGAAAAGCCAAAGCAGTCAATTTCGGAATCGCCTACGGCCAAGGCGCATTCGGATTAGCAGAAGTATTAAGGGGCGAAGCTCAAGAAATCATTAAGAACTATTTCCACAAGTTCCAAGGCGTTCAAGAGTACATCCAAAGCACAATTTCCAGCGCCGAAAAATCCGGCTACGTAGAAACCTTATTCGGAAGAAGACGGTACGTGCCAGAAATTCAAAACAAAAATGGAGCAATTAAGAAAATCGGCGAACGGGCAGCGATCAATGCCCCAATTCAAGGAACAGCGAGCGATTTAGTAAAAATGGCGATGATTAAGGTCTACAACGAAACAACGTTGCCGATGTCACTCCAGGTGCATGATGAATTAATTTTTGAAGCAACTGAGGGTGAAATAAAAGAGCAGGTTCCAAAAGTCGTTAAGATTATGGAAAATATAGTGAAGTGGGATATACCGTTGAAAGTGAACTGGAGCACAGGCAACAACTGGGACGATGCCCACTAAAAACTCGACCATCAGCTTTAAAACTCAAAATTTAAATTTTTTTTAATGGGAAGGGACTATTCAGTTTCCCAGCCAATGACTTTTCCGCGCTCAAAATAAACTGTCTTCTTTACTTGTTTATAACCTTCGCTAGTAGCCTTAAACTCAGCGTACTTCCAGCGTTCATTTTTATACCAACCCAAACCGGAACTCTCTTTCGAATCCGGGTCGCCCCAGGCCTTAGCGACTAACTCCATCGGCATCCCAACCGCGATATCTTTATTCATCACGGTTTCTTTAAAACTTTCCGCCATTCTTGGGCCGCGTTCCCAAATTCGGTTTTCTTGAATCCATTTTTGGCGTTCTTCGAACGTATCCAA
>JAZKJI010000246.1:0-4251 GCA_040384405.1 Bdellovibrionota bacterium | reverse complement strand
AAACTCGCGTCGTTCGTCATCGTCTTCGAACCAAGATAAGTTGCGCGAATATTGGTCTTTTTCTTTCTGGGTATGAAGCTTGTTTTCCAGATAGGTCAAATCCTGCCGGTCGGTCAGAAGGCGAGGGTGCTGGGCCGTACCACGCTCAACTGTAGAGATTTGACAGCCCGACAGCGTCAGTAAGCTTAGCCAGGACAAGGTTTGTATTATTTTTTTGAACTTATGCATGAGTAAAGTATAAACTAAATTTAGGACGATTATGATGGATGATAGCAAGGACTCGACAAAAGACGCGGGCAAGCGGCCACCTGTTAAAACCTCAGAGCAGGTTATTGCGGATATTAGCGCCGAGGGTGCCGAACTCAGTCTCGAGGACTTAGATAAAGTCCTGGAAGAAGATCCAGAGTTTCAAGCCCAGCTTAACGATATTCGAAAAGAAAAGCTGAACATTCTGGGTGATGCGGACCTTATCGAAATCAAATTTCCCACCCCGGATTTAAATTTTAAAGAAACCGCTAAAAGAGTTTTAACTGATTTCAGAGTTCAATTCGGTCGATGGTCGTTTTTCCAAAAATTGAGTTTCGTAATTTTGGTGCTAAGTTTGCCGGCATTAGGTTTTTATTTTACCTACGTTTTTAAAAAGGGAGTTATTCATCCATCTAATAAAATTTATGTAGCGTCGATGGAAGAGTGGGCTGACAACACTTACCAATGGGACCCTCAAGTAAAAGAAGAGCGTGAAGCGTTCTACGGTTCCCTTCGAATCCCACTCTATATTTATAGTTTGAAAAAAATGATAGTGAATTTAAAGACCCACGAGAGTTCACCTTCCAACGCCATGATCGCACTTGAGATTGTCGCCGAGGGAACAACACCGGAAGTTGTGACCGAGTTAAAAGAAAAAGAATCCTATTACCGGGACGTTTTCCAACAAGAATTAAGTCAAATGTCCTTTGATGGGATAACAGAATCCGACGGTAAAACCAGAATGCTAGAGCGACTTCGCCGGGTTGCTAATGAAACTCTCGAGCAAGGTAAGCTCAAAAAGCTTTATCTAAAAAATATCATTGTTAAAAAATAATTAAAGTTTGCGGCAGACTGCTTCAATATTATTTCCATCCGGATCAATAATAAATGCGGCATAGTAATCTGAATGATAGTGCGGACGCAAACCAGGGGCACCATTATCTGTTCCGCCGGCCTTTATCGCCGCTTCGTAAAACTGATCTACTTGTTCCTGTGTTTGCGCAACCCAAGCGACATGCACTTTTGTCGTCGGTGGCTTATCATCGGTAAACCAAGTATCAAGTTTCCCTGCGTATAAAAAACCAACAATTCTTACTCCATCAAGGGTTTGATCAAAACCAACTGTATAGCCTAACGGTTTTAAAACTTCAGAATAGAAAGTCTTCGCATTATCAACGTTTGAAGCTCGAAATGTTATGTGGTCAATCATAAAAAAACCCCTTGCCGCAAGCGAGGAATAACCTGCCGAGCAAGGGGCGTCTACAAAAAATTCTCTATTTTGATTTGTTTATGGGCTTATCCAATATACTTATAAGAGCCAATATCAATATTGTAATATTTTAAGCGATCATGAAGGGTGCTTTTAGGCATTCCTAAGTCCTTTGCCGTTCTTCTTTGATTCCCTTTATTTGCAACCAGTCTTTGAATAATCATTTGCCGTTCAATTTCTTTTATCACCGGCAAAGTTCCTTCAGAACCACCGTGGGAAATTTCCTGATTTTCATGTCGTTGGGGTGCCGGTGCAGGAATGATTTTTTCCAGTTCTTTCTCGGTAATTTCTTGCCGTGGAAAATAGGCACTGGCGCGACAGACAACGTTTTTTACTTCTCGAATATTTCCCGGCCAATCGTACAATTTAAGTTTTTGAATAGCACCAAAAGAAAATCTCACTCGCAATTGTTTCGCAAATTCATAGAGTAAACTTTCAAAATCTTCCATTCGGTGGGCCAATGCCGGAGGGCTGACGGTAATAACATTCAAGCGATAGTAAAGATCTTGGCGAAAACTTCCCGAGCTTATCTTTTCAAGTAAATGTTGGTGAGTCGCCGCAATGATTCTGACATCAGTTTTAACATTTTTATCACTTCCAACAGGGCGAATTTCGCTGTTTTCTAAAGCCCGTAATAACTTTGATTGTAATGGATAGGGAAGATCGCCAATTTCATCCAAAAATAATGTTCCACCACGAGCAGCTTCAAAAGCACCTTTTCGATCATTCACCGCACCCGTGAAACTTCCTTTTACGTGACCGAAAAGCTCGCTTTCAACCAGCGTTTCTGTCAGTGCGCTACAGTTCACACTTAAGAACGGGCCCAATTTTCGTTCAGATGTTTCATGAATTTTTTGAGCAATGACATCTTTACCAGTTCCGGATGGACCTAGCAGCAAAACCGGAAAGTTCTTCTTTGCAACGTTACTTAAAAGTTGAAGCTCTTGATTCCAAACTTCATTTTTACTTGTTAGCGGAAAAGCAGCTAAATCACCGATCTTTTCGAAACAAAGTTCGTAGGCGCCTAAACTTATGATGTCGCCGTCCTGTAAAAATGCTTCTTGGATTCGGACTCCATTAACGAAAGTTCCCAATTCGCTTCGCAGATCTTTCAGGGTAAAAATGCCGTTTTTCCTTTCTAATCGGGCATGCCGGGGCTCGGTTCCTTTACCGTATAATGCTCCCGGGCCGCACTCTGGATCTGATCCCAAAACAAGATAATCAGGAAGAGTCAGAATCTGAAAATGTCCTTCGAAACTTCTTAAACCAAATGCCGGAAAACTGTCGTGAATTTGTGTCATAAAATGACCTCCTGCCGGACAGAGTTTCAATTTCCGGGCAGCAAACCCTTGATTCCCCTGATGAATTAATGGGCGTTAAAAAAACCACGTCTCATTCTGAAGACTTTTTTCTCTTAAAAAAGACCTCATCTTTAGTCCAGGAAACACCGATAAATCCATAAGCCCGGGATCCTCCGGGGCTTAATTGTCCGCCCTGCAAAAGGGTCAATAATAGGAGCAGAAGAAATGCAGCTAAAATTCACTTTCAAGCACCTTGATTCCTCAGAGTTTATAAAAAATCACACACAAGAATCCATGGATCAGATAGAGGTGTTTTTACTCAAGGAAAGTATGGGGCACGTTACGTTTAGCAAAGTAAAAGGGGAATTTCTTGTAGAGTTCGATGTGCATTCAAAACAAAAGCATTTCCATGCAAAAGCTCGTCACGAAAACATTTATACCGCAGTTCACGAGGCTCTTCACCGTCTGGAGCGGCAGTTTATTAAGGTAAAGAAAATTTACCGAAATCACAAAAATGCGGATCAAACCAAAGAAGCTCGAACTAGGCAGATTTGGCGAAAAGCTGCATAAGCTCTCTCCTAAATACTCTTAAGCCTTTAATTGACCAGGGGATCTGTATTTGATACAGATTCCTAACCATGAAAAATTATTTATTTACCAGCGAATCCGTTTCGGAAGGCCATCCTGACAAAATGGCGGATCAAATCAGCGATGCTGTTTTGGACGCCGTATTAGCACAAGATCCAAAGGGTCGTGTTGCTTGCGAGACCATGTTAACTACTGGCTTGGTTGTTATTGGTGGGGAAATTTCTACTTCAGCTCACATTAATTTTGCAGAAATCGCTCGTAAGGCGATTGCGAAAATTGGTTATGACGATTCCGATAAAGGATTCGATTATAATACCTGCGCGGTGATGGTGGCAGTTGGCCAGCAAAGTCCTGATATCGCGGTCGGAGTAAAAGAAACGGGAAGTGACGAGCAAGGTGCCGGCGACCAAGGTTTAATGTTTGGTTACGCTGTTAATGAAACTCCGGAATACATGCCACTTTCAATTGCGATGAGCCACCAGCTTGTTAAAAATTTAGCGACTGTACGCAAAGCTGAAAAAGTAAATTGGTTGCGTCCCGATGCAAAATCCCAAGTTACCGTTCAATACGAAAACGGAAAAGCAAAGCGCATTGATGCGATTGTTATTTCCACTCAGCATGCGGCAAGCGTTGATCAAAAAACTATCCAAGAATTCGTAATGGAAGAAGTTGTTAAGAAAACTATTCCAACTCAGTGGCTTGATAAAAACACAAAATATTTTATCAATCCCACAGGCCGTTTCGTAACGGGTGGTCCAATGGGTGACGCAGGATTAACCGGAAGAAAAATCATCGTTGATACCTACGGTGGGCACGGAGCCCACGGCGGCGGCGCTTTCTCTGGGA
>JAZKJI010000245.1:11722-12176 GCA_040384405.1 Bdellovibrionota bacterium | reverse complement strand
GCGTATGTACATTCAAAATAGAGGTGTGTCATGCACAACGATGACTCCGGTTCCTACTACAACAACTACGATGTTGCCGGTACCGACTACTACTACGACTCTTCCCCCTGCGCCGACTACGACTACTACATTACCACCTCCTCCAACGACGACGACGACTTTACCTCCGCCGCCAACTACTACAACGACAATGCCGCCTCAGCCGACTACGACAACTACGATGCCACCCCCACCGGTAACTTCGGCTATCTGTTCGGGAGCAACGACCGTTTGTAATTACCTTGCTCCACTTTGGACGGCGGGACTTGCAGCGGGTAACGTGGGCGACTGGTACTCTAATAATGATGGCGGCCACTCTCAGTACAATATAGCTGTACATCCACAGGTTCAGGGTATGACTATTGGGTATTGCTCCCGAAGCCACAGCTAACGATGTACTTGCCAGAGTGCAGAA
>JAZKJI010000245.1:0-11712 GCA_040384405.1 Bdellovibrionota bacterium | reverse complement strand
ACTGGAAGTGGATACACAACTAGTTACACTACGGGAAAAGTTATTATCGGAAATGCTTCTTTGGGCGTTGGCGGTTTATGGAGCATGAATCGTTATTATGGCCACAGTCAATCAAGTGCCAATGCGCTTTATAATCAGTACCGCAATAATGCCCACTATTGGTACCCAGACGTTCAAGACTACAGCGCAACTGATTTAACAGATTACGACGATACATTTTTTATGAATACCTATGCGGGTAATACTTTAGGCAAATCCGGTTCAGACCGCGCCAAAGTGGCATCGTCATTTTATACTCTGGCGGGATTTCGTCCGGATGTTAAAACTAAACTAAAAGGCAACGGACTTCTTGTTCCCACAATGGAAATGATTTTCCGCCGTGCTCGAGTAGATAGCGACGCTGAATATTTATCTTCAGTTGCGCACCCAAGTGCTTTTGGTGATATTGATCGCAACTTAGAAATGGCGCAGATGGCGCAATCGATCACCGTTGATAATATTCCGCCAATGGTTCAGCTGAAAGTTTTGAGTGAAAATTTTCAATCAAACACTTCACCAATGTTTTACACGCAATCATTTACCGAGCACGTCCATACAACACCTACTTCAGTGGCCCGTGTTTTTCGCCGCCAGCAGCCGACAAAAACAGTCGACGTATCATTGGATACAAGCTTTGATCCAAATGGTCGCGCGCTGACTTATGAATTCCGCGTGTTACGTGGAGATCCAGGGCTTGTAACGATCACAAAATTAAATACTTCTGGATCTCAAGTCCGCATCACATTTAAGCCTCAACCGGTCAGCTTAATTGGTGTCGATCAAAGAACTTCGAACCTTCAAATTGTAGGTGCATTCGTACATAATGGAGTATTTTGGTCGGCCCCAGGCTTTGTCACTGTAGCTAATATTAGAAATCACACGATCACTGATACCGGAGTTTCATCATTGTATACTTACGGTGCGGGACACGACCCTAACTATTTAAATAGCCGTGGTTGGTTAACAGATGAATTCTTCTATGACATGTTCGGCGATATTAAATATTTCATCCGTAAAGCTTACGCTCCAACACTAGAATTCACTGGTGACGGATTAGTTATCGTTTCTAAAGACGGAGCCGGAAATCCATTAACGGTTAGTGAAGTGTTTTACACTGCCGATACAACGTCTTATGTGACGGTGAAGTCCTCTTCTAAGTACTTGGACTATCGTATGAACTCTGAATACGAACAAATCACTTTACCTTCAGTCAGCCGTTCAGGAACTTTAAAAGTAGCAAATCCATTTGGTGCCGGCACAGTAACGATGATTGAAAAAGGAAGAGTGGGAGTTGCCTCATTTGACACCAGAACTAACGAGTTTGTTTACTCGCCGACTCTTAATTTCCCAGGGAAAGAAGTTGTATTGGTGCGAGTCGACAATTCGACCACTAGCACTTCAAAAATCTATCGCGTCACATTTACAATTACTAATTAATTAACATCACGCCATTGTTGGATCGTACTTTCAGGTACGAATCCGACGATGGCGTCTTTCTCTATCTCGTCCTCGTCCGGAATAAACCGAGTTACTTCTGCATCTATAAACTTCTGCCGGTTCACGTAATAAATAACCAACGCACTAGCAATCCCGAAGAAATAACCAATAAAGTGGCTAAAGTAACTGACCTGAGGTTTGTAGGTTTGCGGAATAAATAACACGACCGTAATAAACAGCACCTTAGCGAACCGGCGTTTGATACTTTCGCGGCGATCAACTAATAAAAACAAAGTTAACCATACGGCGCCCATCCAGTATACAACACCGGAAATTCCAATCAGATGAATTTCCCAAGGCATTCTTTGAAGAACAAATAAATTAATTATTCCACCTAGAAATATCCCTGCAGCTGGAAATACCCAATAACCGAAATAACCCGTCAGAAGATAAGCCAAGGGAATAAACAAAAATGCGTTGCTAAGTAAATGTTCAATATCCGCATGGGCAAACAGAGAAGTCCAAGCCCGCCAGTATTGATGGTGTCCAAAAACCAATTCCCGGGACGCCGGCATCCAATCATTAGCGCCATACAGTTCCTTTAAATAAACGGAACTCGCCAATAGCAGGATAGACGTCATTATGACGGTAACCAACTGTGCGTACCACTTAGGCTTTCGGGTCATCCAATTTTTAATAATGACGGTTATTCCATTCATTCCCTAACGATGAGGCCAGGTATCACATTAGCAAGGTGGAATGTTTACAAGCGTTCCATTATTTTTCAAAAACCTGACGTTCCCCTGACAATTGTGATAACAAATCAATCATAGTGAAGCTGGTGCGAACAGAAGTCTTTCTCTCCTTAATAGCGATTGCCATGCTCCCAATAACTTTTCCAATTCCAAAAATAAAATAACATTTCGCGCCCTTGATGATTCATCCGCGCGTCTTGCCGCCTTTTATACCTTTGCTATGATCCAAATCGATGAAAACAAAATATCTAATCTTCCTATTTTTGATCACAGCTTTTAGCCAAGGATGTAGCTCAGTGGATAAATCTAAATTGCCTAAGCAAGAAACCGTTCCTTACGTCGATATTCCAAAATTTATGGGAAATTGGTTTGTTATCTCTGCTATTCCCACCTATTTTGAAAAAGATGCTTTTCAGGCGACCGAGGCCTACACCTGGAATGAAAAAAAAGACCGCATCGATATTGATTACCGCCACAAAGAAGGCAGCATGAACGGAAAAGAAAAATCTATTCCGCAAAAGGCTTTCATTTATAATAAAGAAACTAATTCAGAGTGGCGCGTGCAACCTTTTTGGCCATTAAAATTTGCATATCTAGTTATTGATTTAGCACCCGACTATTCGGATACCGTCATCGGAGTTCCTGACCGCGATCACGTGTGGATCATGGCCAGATCACGTGTGATGAACGAAGATCGGTACAACGAGTTGGTGGAAAAAATCCGCAAGCTTGGCTATGACACTTCAAAATTAATTAAAGTCCCTCAATAAGGGAATCACCATGCGTTTCTTGCCCCAGATAATTATCGCGCTCACCATTGCATTCTCTGCATTTTTAATTGGTAAAGGTTTAGAGCACTTCAACCGGGATGAAAGAATTATTTCGGTCAGAGGGCTGGCGGAAAAGGAAGTCGAAGCTAACATTGCGGTTTGGAAAATTACTTTCAATGTTTCATCGGATAAAATAGATGATGTCCGTACACAGTTACCGGCAGCGCAAGGGAATATACAAGACTTCTTGATTAAAGCCGGTTTTGATTTAAAAGAAATTTCAAAAGATTCCAATATCCGCGACCGCCAAGCCCAGGAGTACGGCGAAGGAAAGGGTAACCGATTTGTGGCTACCGGAATTTATACAATTAAAACCGCACAAGTTAAAAAAGTCGAAGAAGCGGTGCAGTCGCTGGATGAGCTACTTCGAAAAGGTGTAGTCATTACCGCAAGTACTAAGAGCTTCTACTTCACTAATCTAAATGAAATCAAACCCGCAATGTTGGACGAGGCTACGAAAAATGCCAAAGAAGCTGCCGAAGGTTTCGCTAAATCGATGAATGTTAACGTTGGAAAATTAAAGTCTGCCAGCCAAGGGGTCTTCACTATCGAGAATGCAATTGGAAATGGTGGCTACAGCGAAGGCGATTCATCTATCGATAAAAAAATCCGCGTTGTTACCCAAGTTGATTTCTATATTAATTAATCCCAATTAGTTTCATCCGATTAATGATTGCTGATTCATTAATCGATACAATTAGTTTCATACTTACTTACTGATTAATTATTTTTCGATAAAGCTTGAGGCCGATCCACGCATCAGTGGCAGCGTAAATAATCATTTCCGGGGTAAGGGTCTTTACTTCCCAATTTGAAATCTTGGCCTTTTTAGAAAGACTTGATTGCAGCACTTCTTCGGTCATTCCTCTTAAACCCATATTTTGAAGACCTTTTTCTTTGGCAACGGTTTGAAGTTCAATGAAATTTTCCGGTGTAAATGGAACTAACTTTTGCAGAAGTCGAAGATCGTCTCGTATGGCGACTCCAACCTTTAGAATTTCTTTATTTTCGAAAACTTTTTTTATGGATTCAAATTGCGTAATTCCGTGCAAGCGAATCAAGTAAGCATCAGTTTCCGTTGCTAGTTGAAGCAGTGCCACTTTGTATACTTCGCCGACTTTGAAACTTGCCCTGGTCTCCGTGTCGAAACCTAACTCTTTGGCGGAATTTAATTCCTTCGCGATATTGCCAAGCTCTTGATCATTGGTGATCAAGTGAATATTTCCCGGGAATTGGATTCGTGGATATACGGGCTTTGGGGGATTCGTCGGATTCATCTTTTAACATTAAAGATCCGAGCTTGAAGTCTCAAGCATTATCGACGAAATATCCCCAAATGACCTTGATGCTTATTGCTTGCGGCCCGCTAAGTAGTTTTCGAGCTTATCAAACGATTCAGTCCAACCTTGAATGCAGTCCTTTTGCAGTTCATTAGGGATTCCTTCTTGGGAAAGTAAGAATCCGCTCTTATCATGACCTAACGAATAGAATTCAAAAGTAATGTAAGCTAATTCGGGCCACTGCCCGGGCATTTTTGCTTCTTGCGCTGAAATAGCTTTTCCGTTTTCGTCGGCGAACTGATCGGTCATTACGATTAGTTTGTCTGGAATGATTTCTTGAAACTGGCCAGTCATTCCTCCGCCACCGCGATCAAAACCTTTCATATTTATAAAAAACTTACCGCCCTCTTTAAAATCAACATCAACCCGATCTGCATACAGTCCCTTTGGCCACCACCATATTTTTAGAGCTTCCGAATTCGTAAAGGCCTGAAACAATTTTTCCACAGGAACATTAAACTCACGTTTAATTTCTAACAACTTGGACTGAGGGGTGGAATTTTTGTGGGCTTGGGATTGCGTGTCTTTTCCTTGGGTTGATTGCATAAATGACTCCTTCGTTAATGAACGAAATGTCTGCAAATTTTCGACCCGTGGTAAATTAATTTGTATTTAACTTATATAATATTTGAGGGTGACCGGCGTGGCAACTTACCTCAGCCGACGTTCGATTTTTACCTTCAGCCTTGGCCGCGAAATGCAAATCCGTTACTGGGTCCGCTGGTGATAGCAAGTTGAACAAACGGATAAATAGGTTTCTTCTGCACCAAGCAAAATTTGGGGACCTTCTAGTACACCTTTACCATCGATCACCCGCATATTGAAAATCGATTTGCGGTTACAATAGTGGCAAGTGTTTTTAATTTCTTCGATCGTATCACTTAGCTCTAATAATCTTTTTGAACCAGGGAACAGCTGCGTTTTAAAATCCGTACGTAATCCATAACAAATCACCGGAACATTCAGGTCGCGCGCGATATCGCGTAGATGCTCGATAAAATTTGGATGAAGAAACTGTGCTTCATCTACTAATATACAAGAAAGTGGTTTCAAAATTTCTGGGTCAAGGCGCGTCTCATCGGTTACCAAAAGATCAGCAGGTTTTTCCAACCCACTTCGCGAACGAACCGAATCTTGAGTAAAACGTGTATCCAAATGCGGTTTTAAAATCAGGACTTTTTTATTCTGAAGCTGATAGCTATGAGCTACTGCCAAAAGGTTCAGAGTTTTAGCACTACCCATCGTCCCATACCGAAAATACAATTTTGCCATACAGGGGTTTTCACTTTTGTAAGCAATTATGTCTAGTTTAATCTTTCAATTCCAATGGGCCTATCGAGGAATTCGAGTTAACTCAGCATATAATTAGCAAACAGAATTATCGGCTTGGAGTTCATCTTTAGAAATGCTGCAATAAGGAACAATTCGGAGAAAGCGCGCGTTAAGTGAAACTTACCACTGAAAATAAAATATTATTCAGCCGCATCTTAACCAGAAGTGGGGACCAGGCTTGGGACTTTGCCGTTCCCCTAGTTTTACTAATGATTTTTCCTGATCAATTAAAAATTGCGGCACTCTATTATTTTTTAGTAAAGCTCGTCACTGTCATGTCCCTTCCAAAACTTACTTCTTTTATTGACCGGTTGAATCGACTCAAAACCGCAAGATTAGGAATTGCGCTGCAATTAGTTGGTGTAATTGTTGGTACAGCAGCCATATTTCAACTTTCTACATTTAGTTCTGAAGTCTTTAACTGGGATAATTTTAACGCTTCCTCGGGTTTTGTTTTTTTGGTGCTCGGCGGGATATTGAGCAGCCTTGGTTCTGGTTTTATGGATATCGCGATTGCTAATGACCTCGTGCCCTCGACGATCAATGAAAAGGATTTATCGAAATTTAATAGCCGCCTTCGCCAAGTAGATTTACTGACTGAAGTGACGTCACCCGTAATTGCGGGACTCATATTAATGCTTGATCAACCTTTGCTCCTCGGATTTTTTATAGTGGCAATTTGGAATGTAATTTCATTTTTCCCGGAGTTAGCGCTACTTCAATCTATTTTTCGGGACCGCCCGGATTTAATGGAAAAGAAAATCCAAATCCACGAATTCTCCAAACGAACAATTTTCGAAAAATTAACGTTAGGATGGCGAGCATTCTTTAAAGAACCTGTTGCATTAGTGGCACTAGCTTATTCATTTCTTTGGCTATCCGTACTAAGTCCCCACGGAGTACTACTCGCTGCATATTTAAAAGATGGATGGCAATTACCTGAATGGGGAATTGGAACCTTCAGAGGTATGGGAGCAATCTTTGGATTACTCGCGACTTTCCTTTACCCCATCGCCGAAAAAAAATGGGGATTATTAAAAGGCACAAGAAACTTCATCGTTTACCAAACTGCGGCGCTAATAATTGCATTAGTGTGTTTCTTTCAAGCTGGAATATTCGGACAGGTAGGTTTCCTAGTATTTATTTTATTGTCTAGAATCGGGTTGTACGGATTCAGCCTAGGCGAAATGCAAATCCGGCAAATCGGAATCAATGCAAATGTAAGAGGAGAAGTAAATGGCTTTGCCACTGCCCTTACCGGAATTGCCACGCTTGCTTTATACGGTGCCGGTGCTTTGCTACCGACCACGGAAGATTTTAAGATACTTGTTGTGGGCTCGGTCGTATTTGTCGGAATGGGTTGCTGGGTTTATCTTTTTTGGTTAAGGACTACGCAGTTTAAGCCTAAATCCATCGAGCTTGAGCCTTGAAATTAACCAGCAATTGGTTTTATACTCCAGGCACGATGCAAATTACTTACGACAAAACTAAGATGATCGAGCGCGGAAATACTCAGTTTGGGGTTAATGAATTTATTGTTCATTACCTGGCTGGACAGCCCCAGCTGAAGACTTTGATGGATATTCCTTGCGGCGAGGGCAGCCTGCTTCGCACATTAAAAAATGTTTTGCCGTCACTTCAAACTTCAGGTGTCGATCTTTATTCGACCCCCTATCCCGAAATCGTAGATCGGTTCCAGAAAATGTCGATCGACGATTGGATTGAAACTGAAAGTCGAAAATTTGATGTGGTTTCGTCTGTCTCGGGAGTAATGGTTCATGATCAGCTGACTGCTTTTTTTAGAAAATGTGTTTCTTGCCTTAATGATAATGGAACATTGATCGTTTCAAACGATAACTTTTTAACGATGCGCGACCGCTTTCATTTTCTTTTTTTCGGCCATGTGAAAAGATTTAAAAAGGTTTACACCCAAGATGAAGGCAATTGGAATATGGTTCCGATCCAAGCTCTTTGGAAACTGTTAAAACAAAATAATTTCGAAATCGAAACCATCAAATATAAAGCTGTTTATATCGAGGACTGGCTCTTATTGCCATTCGCACTTGTGCTATTTCCCATCCATTTACTGTATATTCTAAGCCTTCGAAGCGAGATGTCTTTTAAACAAAAATACCAACTCTTCCCGATATGGGTTTTTCTCGCAAGGCACTATGTGATTGTGGCCAAAAAAACGAGTTCGCGTTTGCCGAATTAAACTTTCCATTATTGAGAATCGAAAATGAAACGGCAATCCTCACATTTTTATTAATTCGAAATACTTTCTTTAAAACGTATAGTGAGTTTTCAGCGACTAATCGCTGATCACTGAGGCCTATCATAGCGGCCCTTAGCTGGCCCCCCGATTGCTGGTAATAGCCCTGTAGCCGGGGGGGCATATTCATGAAACATCTCACTTTGAGAATTGGTTTAGTTCTTTTTTCGACTTTAATATTTCAACCAGTAAGCGCGCAAAACTTCGAAGAACTAAAAGCGAGTGATGGTTTCGGGCAAAGCGTTTCTCTATTGGCACCGCGATCAGGGATTCAAGCCAGTGAGTTAGGTGTCATCGTCAATACCAATGATCCACAATCTGTGGCCGTTGCCGACTACTATATCCAACGTCGAAATATCCCAGCTGCGAATGTTGTTCGAGTAAGCTTCCCGGTTTCGTACAGCATTACCGAGGCAGCGTTCAATGCATTGAAGGCGCAAGTGGATCAGGCAATGCCTACTGGCGTTCAGGCCTTGGCAGTTACATGGACAGCGCCATGGAAAGTGGACTGCCTGTCCCTAACAACGGCTTTTGCATTTGGCTTTGACCGGGCTTTTTGTAATACAAGTGGTGTAACTTGTGGAACTACTAAAGCAATTACCTATTCAGCTGGTTCCACGCGACCGAAGACAGACCATAATTTCCGTCCCACAATGATGCTGGCGGGAACCAACGCTCAAAATGTATTTAATTTGATCGATAAAAGTATTTCTTCTGACCGTACTTTTCCAGGTGGCGATGGTTATTTCTTAAGAACGACTGATACTGCACGATCTGTTCGATGGTCAAATTTACAGAGCACGGCTTCTACTTGGAATTATTCCGGTGGGTTAAATCTTAACTACATCGATAATTCCGCAGGCACGGGTTTGAACTATATCGAAAATAAATCCAACGTCCTATTTTATCTGACTGGTCTTTCCTCGGTCCCACAGATTACTACTAATTCCTATTTACCTGGATCAGTCGCAGATCATTTAACTTCTTACGGCGGAAATCTTTTGGGCGCAGGTCAAATGAGTATTTTGCGTTGGCTAGAAGCCGGTGCAAGTGCCAGTTACGGAACGGCCATCGAGCCTTGCAACTATACATCTAAATTTCCGGTCGGAAGCTCTTTGGTTTCTAATTATTTTTCAGGCAATACAGTCATCGAAGCATATTGGAAATCAGTTTCAATGCCCGGCGAAGGAGTTTTTGTCGGCGAACCTTTAGCCCGCCCGTGGGGAACCAAAATCACACTTAGTGGTGGTGCCGCCAGCATTCAAACAACACAATTAGTTCCAGGAAAAGTTTACGGGATTTATGGCGCTAATACAGCAGCGGGTCCGTTTACTCTTGTGCAAGATGGAATCTCGGTAGCAAAACCATCGCGTACGATAGCAACAATTTCAAACGTAGTTTACCCATTTTATAAAATTGATCTAGCAGGATCAATAACGCCGCCACCTCCACCACCTGCAACTTTAGACACAACTCCGCCAACGATTTCAGTAACAAGCCCATCTTCGGGCGCGGTAATCGCGAAAGGCGCAAATTTTTCCGTTACAGTTTCAGCAAGCGACAATGTTCGTGTAACAACAGTTGAAATTTTAATTGATAACAAAGTTGTTGGACGTTCGACAGCTAGTCCATTTACAGTGTCGATCAACACGAAAAAACTTAAGCCTGGCGCGCACACATTGAAAGCTCGAGCTTACGATGCCGCAGGAAACAGCAGAGATTCTGCAGTAGTGAATATTCAACTCGTGCAGTAGATCCGGAAACGATGGTTGCGAATAGATTGTAAATTCAGTGCTTCGCGAACGATGGTCGGAAGTAGCCAGCAAGAAAGTCGACCTAACGGTCGACCTCCTTCCGATCCTCCGGCTCTGGTGAGCCTACGTCACTCCACTCCATGCAAGTCATCAAAATGTGCCACTGGCACATTTTGCCGCCTGCTCAACTTCAGGTTATGAACGGGCCCATAAAACGAAGGTCGTAGGTTCAAATCCTGCCCCCGCTAGCAATGACTCGCATGATTCTTTTCCCCTTGGGCCCCTTGAACAAAAAAACTAGTTCGGCTTGGCGCGAGGTTGCGAATGCAAGCTCGTGACAAACGTTACTGTTCGACGCTTTTTTTGTTCAAGGGGCCCAAGGGGAAAAGAAGAAAAGGGAAAAATGGTTGCGGGGGCAGGATTCTCCATAACCCCTCGCAATCCTTGAGATTCGATTCGCATCAAGTAGCAAAAAGTAGCAAGACTCTAAAGTTCTCCTTTAACTCGGTTTGAGTAACGTCAAAACCTTCCCCTGAGGCTCGCTCGGGAGTTTGTATCCCAAGCTCTCAGTCGCCCCCTGAACATCTACCCCTGCTTTGCGAAGGTAGCCGTTCGTGGTCTTTAGCTGAGAGTGCCCAACGATGGACATCACTCGCGCTAACGACACGCCTCGAGCCAATAGGTTGGTGATAAACGTTGCTCTTAGGTCGTGAAATTTCACTTCCGTTACACCGACTGCAACACAAAACTCTCTGGTGACCTGTGCCTGCGCGCCATCTTCCCATTCCTTCAGCCTTGGCAGAACCGACTCTTCGCCGCCTCTCTGAAGTTTTAAACTCTTCAAGAAGGTCAGCAAATCATCTGAAATCGGGACCACGCGAGACCTTTGCGTCTTCGTTGGACCAATTCCATTTTTGTTCGTCCATTGCCTAGAAACCGTCATAATACGGCCTTCAAGATCGATGTCGCTCCACTTTAGAGCGAAGAGCTCACCCGAACGCATTCCAGTCATCAAAGCCATAGCCCAGATCGGATAGAACCGATGGCCCGTCATTCTGGCTTCGTGAAGAAATGTTTCGGCTTCGCTTGTCGTCAAAACCTTTTGCTCGACCTCGGGTGCTCGCACCTGAATGCCGTTGCAAGGATTTCTGTCGATCAATCCTTCTTCCATTGCCATAGCGAAAAGACGTTTCACCATCTTTAAGACTGTCTTGCGATTATTGGGCGTCAGGATCGCCGCGCACTTTTCGAACATCATTTCATGAACATCGGTTCGAGAGATTTCTGCGATCTCTCGATTTGCCCAATGCGGATGAATCCATTTTCGAATTTGAGTTTCGTAGTTGTAGATCGTCGACGGCTTGAATTCGATCTTCATTCGCTTCATGCACTCGTCAAACCATTCGTGCCACCTGAGCGGCACGGCTTGTTCTTTGAGTTGGGCGAGTTCGCGCTTGAATTCGAATTCAGCTTTCTTCGCTGCCGGAAGGTTTTCCAGGCCGCGCTTTCTTTTCTGAATTCGTTTTCCGCGAAGATCGAAACCGTTGACGTAAACTTCGTAGAATCTTTTTTCGTTCTCTTTATAACTTTTGATTGCCATTAGTGGGCTCCTTTCGAAATGAAAAGAGCTTCGCAATCACTCAGCTTGAATCTTAGGCGTCGCCCGAATTTGAATGAGCTGATCTGACCCCGATGGACCATGATCCGCACAGCATTTTCAGAAACTCCCAAGATGAACGATGCTTCTTTTGTTGTAAGCCACTTACTTGCGATTCGATTTTCAAAGATCAAAGATTTTCCTAACTCTAAACTTACCTCGCCCATGTTTCTGTTTTCAATTCCCAGAAAGTCGAGGAGTGAAATGTTATCCAGGGTGATGGTTTTTTCTATCAATGAAGAAAGTGGTTGAAATGATTTAATTTTGACACAACAAAACTAACTAATATTCCGGCC
>JAZKJI010000244.1:8924-12849 GCA_040384405.1 Bdellovibrionota bacterium | reverse complement strand
CATGAAATCTCGTTAAACCTAAAAATCAATAGTAAGGTTTTAAAAGCAATTGAAGAAGGTGAAACAGAAAATTTACCTGCTAAAACTTTCCTACGCGGATTTGTTAAAAGCTATGCAACCTATTTAAAAATGGATGTAGATCAAGTATTAAAACTTTTTGCTGATGAAATGGGTACGACCCGGCCCGAAGTGCAAATTGAGACTCCAGTTGTTCCTGTTATAAGTGAATCTGCCAATACGACTGAAGTGATATCGGAACCGTCTGCTTCCGTAAAACCTCCAGTTACAAACAACTTCGATAATAGGTCTACAGAACCACGGATGTCCGCCGCTAGAGTCGGTAAAAGTATCGGACCCATGGTGTATTCAATAGTTGCAGTAGTTTTAGTTGTCCTAATTTTAGGTGTGAAGCAAATCGTCGAAAAATACAAAAAAGAAGCTGTCGTCGATTCTCAAACGGTATCGGCAGTGACCGGTGGAAATGCACCCGTTGAAACTGCGCCTGTTGAAACTGTCGCAACGCCACCAGTTGCTGCGACTGAAGCGGAAGTTGTCGCTCCGGTTGCAATTCCAACCACGACTACTACGGGACTTGATATCACTACTAAAAATATCAATCCTCAGCCTTCAACTCCGGTTTCAGCTACGAATAGCGGAGAAATTATTGTGCAAGCAAAGAAAGATCTGACTTTAGAAGTTAAATCTGCCCAAGGTGATATTCAAAAAATTGATATGAAGTCAGAAGATGTCCATACATTTAGAACCAGTACGGGGCTTGAAATTATTTTAAGCGATAGTGCATCGGCCGAAGTATTCGTTAATGGAAAAGCAACAGGTAAACTCGGTGAAGAGAACAAACCTATTCGATTAATTTACTAGCCGTGAATTTTACGTATTTTTGGATTATTACTCTTCTGGTAAAACTAGCTATTTCGTCTTTATTCCCATTATCTGGTGACGAAGCCTACTACTGGGTGTGGGCGCAGAAACTTCAACTTAGTTACTTTGATCATCCACCTATGACGGGATGGCTTTTTGCTCTAATTCCGGACTCGATTAAGCTCTTAAGTCGATGGCCAGCGGTAATTTTAGGACATCTCACTTTTCTAATTTGGTACCGGATAATCAGTAGGAATTCAGCAATCGATTGGAAAAAATGGCAGGGCCTTGCCCTTTTAAGTCCGCTATTAGGATTAGGATCAATAATTGTAACTCCGGATTTACCCCTGCTATTTTTCTGGAGTTTATCAGTGGATTATTTCTTACGCGCTTTAAATGAAAAAGACATGAAGTACTATGTCCTGCTGGGACTTTCATTGGGCTTAGGATTTTTATCTAAATATCCAATCGTATTATTAGTTCCCATATTTTTGATATTTCTGGGAATTGAGAAAAAATGGAATCAGGTAAAATGGAAATCGTTGGTTTATACTTTCGTTTTTGGATTAGTTTGTTGTTTACCCGTTTTTATTTGGAACTATAAGAACGATTGGATTTCATTTTCCTTCCAATGGGAGCACGGATTTAATCAAGGTGATTGGAATTGGCGCTGGACCGCGGACTTCGTTTTAGGAACTATTTTGCTTTTCTTTCCAACTTTATTTTGGGGATTTTTTAAGTCGTTTAAACTAAAAGGCGATGATCTGACATTCCATAAGATCGCAGCACTAGTTCCCCTGGCTTTCTTTACTTATAGTTCTTTTAAAGGACCTTCGGAATTAAACTGGGCACTGATTGCCTATCCTCACATGCTATATTTATTTTTCCGAACTAATTTTAAACCATGGCAATTGTTCGCTCCTGTGGGTTTTTGGGTCTGTCTTTACTCTGTTGTACTATTTGGAATATTTTTTCCGCAGGGACTTATCCACGATAAATTGCGTGAGCCCTTTAAATATCGGGCTTACTCTTCATTACCCACTACCTACTCTCCACTGTTTACCAGCACCTACCAAATGGCCTCCAGCTTATGGTTCATTTCTGGAACGCCTGTATATAAAGTTAGAGGCGTTAGCCGCTTTGATCATTTTGATCTCATGACTGAGAATCAAATTCCGGATAGATTCTTTTATATGAAAGAAGATTATCAAGAGTGGCCCGAAGCACTGCCTGAATCGCAATGGGAAAAAGAAGAGGTTTCAAAGCCTATTCCCGGTCACGCGGTATTTGTCGTGAGGAAAAAATGAGAACCATAGCACTGCTATCTGCCTTATTGATTTCATATTTTGTTTACGGATTTTACCTCTCGCAAATCGATTTTTCAGTTGTGACTGCGCCTGAAGAAACCCGCCAGACTCCAGGATCGTTTAAATATAAGGGCGTTTTAAACGTACTATCTTCTAGAAGTCAGGGTTCTGCCCGTCCCGAAGGTATCATCATGTCGGCTAAAAACGCCGGCCTTGATTACGTTGTATTTACAGATCTGCCACCCGGCGATAACTCTCAACTACTAAAGGGTTATTCGGGAACTACAGTTTTAATGGATGCTCAAAGAGTTAGTTACCTTGATTCCCGGATGTTTTTCTTAACTGCAAATGGAATCGACGAAGGAATGAGTGAATCTGAATTACAGGTTAAAGTAACTGACTACGTTACCCAGATTAAGCCCCTTCCAAACTTTGTTTCAATACTATCTCTTCCACTTCAAGCAAATTTTCCAACTGAAAATTTTCCACCGGGAGTTCACGGAATTGAAGTGGTAAATGTTCGCGAAATCTCGATGAAAGCTTGGCAGGAATCAAAGCTTAACGTTATTTGGAGTTTATTAATTTATCCGTTTAACTATAAATTAGCATTCTTAAGGTTGTTTAATGAGCCCGACGAACACTGGGCTTATTTCGACAGAGTAGCAGTGGAAAGACAAATAGTTGCATTTGGTGGTTCAGAGGCTTCCGCAAGAGCATTTCCTTGGTCTAATTTTTTACTTCGATTCCCAAGTTACCAAAGAATATTTGAAATGATGAGCCAACACGTAATTTTGAGGTCAGAACTAACCGGCATTTACTCTGATGATTTCGAAAAAATTCTTGAAGCTTTTATTAAAGGTCATTTCTTTATCTGCATGGATATCTTAGGTGATCCCCAGGGGTTTAGCGTCGTAATGAAGGATGATAAAAAGAAATATTTAATGGGTGATAAGGTTGAGTTTAAAAAGAATCTATTAATGGAATTTTCTTTACCGGAACCTAAAACGTTTTTTGAAGTAATCCTTTGGAGAAACGGCGAGAAATACAAAATATTTAACACTCACCAATTCGACTTACCAATAAAAGAGCCGGGTGTGTACCGGCTGCAAGTACGAGTAAGCCCCTACCTTCCTTTGCCTGATGCAAAAAAATGGATGACCTGGATTTACACTAATCCTTTTTTTGTGGAATAGAGAGCCTTACCGGCCCGTCGCAATGGGCTTGGCAAGAGAGGCGTTCATCAGCCCCGAATCCGCGATCCGCCCTAAACTCAATTTCCAATTCAGTCGGCCCCGTTAAATTTTCGGCCCCCTCAATGACTTTAACTTTGCAAGTTCCGCAAGTACCGTTCCCGCCGCAGCTAGCTTCCAAGTCAATCTTTTTTGCGAGCAGGTTCTGAAGCAGGGTTTTATCCTTCAGGTTCACTACGTGGATTACCTCGTAGCCGCGCTGAACAAGGATCTCCCCCGTTTTTTTTGATTGAGGTTTTATATTGAAAGCCATGTTTATATTATGTAATAAAAAACTAAGATTCGTCACAAATTCATCGCGAGGGGCTTATGAATTTCATAGCTTTTGACTTAGAGACAACTGGAACCGTACCCGGAGTCGACCAAATCGTTGAAATAGGAGCTGTGCGTTTCGTAAATGGGAAACCTGAGGCAACTTTCACGACCTTGGTCAATCCAGGTCGCCCGATCCCGCCACCTGGCCTTCGAACGCACCGCCCGAGACGCGGT
>JAZKJI010000244.1:0-8914 GCA_040384405.1 Bdellovibrionota bacterium | reverse complement strand
CAGGTCGTCCGGCTCGTCATTCGGCCCGCCCGCGCGCACCTTGCAGGCCGCTTCGTCCAGCGCAATGGTCGTTCGTTGCAGGTCGCCCGATCCCGCCAGAGGCAACTAACGTAAATAAAATTACCAACGATATGGTAGTGGGAAAACCAACCATCGATACTTTGTTAGCCGCATTTGCGGAATTCTGCGGAGATGAGTTATTGGTGGCCCACAATGCGCCGTTTGATTGCCAGTTTCTTGTTTCAGATATTAAAAAATTTGAAACTCCTGCTCCCCGCGGAATCGTCGTCGATACGCTGCCGATTGCGCGCAAAGTGGTACCGGGGCTCGCTAATTATAAATTAGGTACACTAATTACCCATTTTAAAATTCCCTCAGGGCAGTATCACCGCGCTGAAGAAGACGCTACCTACTGTGGAAATTTATTTGAAAATTTAGTAAAAAGAATTTCTATCAATGGACAACCACCGCAAGTAGAAAACCTAGTAGCATTGACGGGAAAACCAGAATTTCGCTTCCCGCAAATTGAAAAACAACCTAAGCAGCTTGATCTGCTAAGTTTCCTTTAATTTATTCCGGTAAGCTTTATGGGCGATGGGCCATCGACGGCCCCGTCCAAATGAGTGAGGCGACACTTTAAGAATTGGTGGCGCTTGCCATCTCTTAAATTCCGTAACGGAAATTTTTTCTAATACCCATTGATCAGTTTTATTTCGAACTGGTTTAGCTTTTTCAATCAAGTGCTCTACCGCGCTATCTAATTTGTCATATGGTGGTAGAGAATCCTGATCTTTTTGATTTGCTCTTAGTTCTGCAGTCGGTGGACGAGTAATAATTCCTTTCGGAATAATTTCTGCCGTTGCATTGTAATATTCCGCAAGTTCATATATTTGATGTTTTGTAAGATCCCCTAACGGAGCAAGTCCTCCGCACATATCGCCATACAAAGTAGAGTAACCAGTGGCCATTTCACTTTTATTACCGGTATTGAAAAGTAAGCTATTTTCTTTATTTGCATAGGCCATCAGGATAATTCCGCGTAACCGCGCCTGAAGATTTTCGTTTAGTACACTAAATCCCTCGACGTTAAAGCCCTTTTCAAGCTCTGCTAACACGGTTTTATAAGAGTCTTTAATTTCTAAAGACATAAACTTTATTTTCAAATTTTTCGCTAACTCTTCAGCTAATGAATAACTTTGCGATGCACTGAATGGCCCTGGAAGGGCAATTCCTGCAACCTTTGCCGGTCCAACGGCGTCCACTGCCAAACAAACAGCAACGGCTGAATCGATTCCTCCGCTTAAACCCAGGTGAATTTTTTGAAGTCCAGTCTTTTCACAAAAATCCCTGATTCCAAGTACCAGAGCTTGGCGAAGTAATTCAGTATTTGTTGGGACTTGGGCATCGTGCCAGGACTCATTTGTTTTAATATCAAAAACATTTAAGTCTTCTTGAAAAAATTGAGAGTGGAAAAGTGTTTTACCGTTTGGAGTTACAACAAAACTTCCACCATCATAAATAACTTCATCTTGGGCACCCACCAAATTTACATACATCATCGGTGCTTTGAAATGCTTTGCAGTTTTCGTAGTCATTCGTTTACGCAATTCCATTTTTCCGCAGAAAAACGGAGAGGCACTTAAATTAATAACCAGATCAGGCCGGTACTTTATATCTGTAATTGGATTCTTAGCGTAAGGAGAAATGCCTTCTTCATCAGGCCAAGCCCAAATATCTTCACAAATTGTGACAAAGAATTTCTTTCCACCTAAGGTGAAAAAATTCTTTTCCATTTTCCCTGGTTCAATAAACCGAGCTTCATCAAAAACATCACCCGTAGGTAATAAAGACTTATGAAAGTATTTAACCGGCTTGCCCTTTGTCAGCAATGCCGCTGAATTATAATATGGGCGTCCTTTTTTTGCTTTATTTCGAGTTATTAGTCCAAAGAGAATCGAAATGCCTGCAGGAATCTTTTTTTGGATTTCTGAAACGTATTTTAATTGTTCATCAATAAGGTCAGAGCGTTCCAGCAAATCAAAGGGATGATAGCCAAACAATGCACACTCCGGAAACACTACCAGGTTGGCGCGCCGGTCAGCGGCTTTCTGTGTATATTCGATAATTTTTTTAGAGTTAGCAGAAAAATCCGCAAGGGTGGGATTTATCTGGGCTAAAGCAATTCTCATACATCCAGTTCTTTAGGGCCATCCAGTGGTTTTCGTCCCGAAAATCCTTCTTGATAGCCGTGAAAAAACTTTATCTGAGTCTCTGGAAATTTCCAACAATAATAACCCTGGCTGGAATCAAAATCGACAAGCCAGACACCTTTTGGAATTCCACCCAACTTCTTAACTTTAACTTCCCAATGTTCAACGATGTCATCGATTTCAGATTCGATTTTACGCGCTAAATCTGACGACTTCTGAGGAAGTGCATCAAGCCGGTTAATGCGTTGGCGAAGCTCGCGTTGAGCTTCATCCGTAATGCGATAGACATACGGCAAAACATTTTCCAGTTCGTTCAAAGTGAACTGCGATTTAGAATTAAGAGATATTATTTCGCTCACCAAGTTGCTGTACCAAGCTTCACCCATACTCTGGCAAGACTAATCTCGGATTCATTCTTCAATTTTTGTTTATGTGTATAAATTTTAGGACGCAGCGCGAGTCTACTTTTCCCAACCTTTGAACAATTTGAAACCTTGTCCACCGAGAACAACCAGTAATACGAGTATTATTAAAATAATAAAAATTACCCTGATGATTTTTCCGAGCGCAAAGCCATCATCACTCTCGACTTCGGCAATTTTCCTCTCTGGCGGAGGCTTCACAGCAACCTTTTTCGCTTGTTTTAGTTTCTCATTTGATTCAACCGAACGGATTTTTTTTGAAAGGTCTCGTTTTGCAATTTCTTCTTTTTGGGCAGCAGTCAGAGATGAACTATCTAACACTACTTTTCGTGTATTTTTTCCCTTAGCTTCCCAAACAGATTCGCCACTGGTCTTAAAAGTTCCAGCACTGGCGGGAAGATCACGGGCAGGAATTTGGGTCACCTTACCGCTTCCAGCCGAATTATCACCCGTCTGACCCCGAACACCGCTAAATCCACGACCACTTCCTGATCGGCTTGGAGAGCCACTTCCGCCGCCCCCTTCGCCCTCACCGGCACGGTCGCCATTTACGTTCGTTTGAGCGGTCTTTTGCGGATTTGAGGGGTCACGATTTGAACCACTGCCACCACTACCATTGGCAGGTTTTTGCCCGGCTTGAAATTGTGCAAAACAGTCGGTCTCTTCTTTAATGTTGGTTGGACCCCCTAAACGGGGTACTTCGCCTGTTTCTAGTAAACACTTAGTGTAAGTTCCTAAAGAGTCTTTTACGAAAGTGCCAAAGGGCTTAAAGATAAAGGCAGCAAGACTGACAATTAGAATCGCGGCAAGGGTGAGTGCCAGTACATATTCGATAATAGCTTGCCCGCCTTGGTTTCCAGAAACCAAGATAAGGTACGGCCTGGACTTATTTTTAATTTTCAAACAGGTCCTCATCTGAGACATTATCGGTATGTCTTGGCGATGCATTGAGGAAGTCTCGAAAAGATACACACTCCGAGCTTTAACCTGTCTTGTAATGGTTTTAGCCCTGTCGACCAGCGTTTTTGGCAAGCCATTACCAGTAGAAGACGACAACCTAGATATCGATCCACCAAAGATAACTAAAGGCAAAAAAACAACCGCTGCGCCCGCTGCAGATACCGGTGAACCTCCGATTGCGTTGGAAGCACGGAAGTTTTTTAAACAAAAACAATATTCAAAAGTAATAAATTCATTGTGGCCGAAAGCTGCCGAGTTGCCGGCGAAATCTTTGGTGCTTTTAGCGCAAGCTTACGCGGAAGAAAAAAAATGGTCTGACGTTATGAAGGTCTGCGAACTGGGTTTGGCTCGGTTTCCAAGTAATTCTGATTTACTTACCTTAAGAGCAATGGCGCTGATTGAAACCAATCAAGAACGGTTAGCCAGCGAGGACTTAAAAAGTGCACTGGTAGCAAATCCAAAAAACGAAAAGGCCTATCAACTAACAGCGAATATGTATGAAAAGCGAAAAAATATGTATGAGCTTCGCTTGATTTACCAGGATATGATTGATCACATCGGTCCAAAGCCTGCCTACTTTGCAGCACTTTGCAAAATCAATACAATGGATGGGGTCAACGATGCTGCCCAACAATCCTGTGCCGAAGCACTTAAAAGAAATCCAAAAGACATAGAGAGCACTGTTAATTTGGCGCAAATACACAAACAAATTGGCCAGACCGAAGAGGCCGAGAAAATCCTTAGAAAAGTTTCTTCTGCAAATCCAAAATCCGAAGTTGCCCAAGAAAGTATGGGCCGGTTTCTAGAGGATAAGAAAAACTATATGGAATCAATTCCATTTTACGAAAAATGCCTGGTAGCC
This sequence comes from Bdellovibrionota bacterium, assembly GCA_040384405.1. Taxonomy (GTDB): domain Bacteria; phylum Bdellovibrionota; class Bdellovibrionia; order Bdellovibrionales; family Bdellovibrionaceae; genus JAZKJI01. The sequence continues at coordinate 4,460 of JAZKJI010000244.1, read as the reverse complement.
AATCCAGTTTCTGAGACCTGCCTAATGGGAAGTATAAATTCAAACGTCCAAATTCAGAAATTCGAAGAAGCAGAGAAAAAAATTAAATTACTTTGTAAGCAAAATAGAAAGTTTTCTGTCGAAGCCAGAAAGGCCGCTGCAACCGCAAGATCATTTAAAAATTTCGTTTGGGAAAAGAACTTTACCCGATTGGGTGAACAATGTTCGCTTTAGACCTTATGTAATCTGGTTACGGACTGAAGAAAGCTTAAATTCACATCGTTTAATTTAGGAAGGTAAGTAACTGTAACACCTTCCATTGTAATACTTGGTTTTTCTACCAAACCACTCACAATACAAAATGCTTTGGGCTCACTGCCCTTTAAAAATCGAAGATCAAAAATCCGGGCACCTAAAGATACCGTCGCTTTTGCCTGAGTCAGAATATTTGAAAGCGAATTAGACTCTATAATGGCAAAACCTTCCGGCAAAAGTTCCGGCGTATGGAGGCTAAGATATGAATCGATAATGGAATCATCCAGATCAGAAAAAAATTGAAGTTCTGAAAATTCGATTTTGTCTTTTGAAATCTTTAATTCCCAGTCTTTAAAATCAGCTTTTGCCTGGTCTATGTTACTTGCTAAAGCTTCTAGAATTAAATGCCCGCCGTTTCCGACGGGAAAAAGTTCTAATACTTCAAACTTTGATTTATCCAAATAATTTACGGCCGCAAAAAGTGCGCCGTAGGTTTGAGCGCGGCCCACAATTAGATGCGTGGGCATTGATTCGTCAGTGGACATTTTCTACGATCTCACCAATTAAGTCGTACTCCATGCTTTCAGTAATCATTACTTTAACCATGTCCCCAACCTTAGCCATTCCTGAATTAATTAATACGACACCATCAATGTCCGGAGCTTGCTGGGAGGTTCGACCTTGCAATAAAAGTTCGGTTTCTTCGCTGTATCCTTCAACTAAAACATCTACAGTTCGCCCGATGAATTCCCGGTGTTTTTCGCGGCTGATATTTTGTTGAACTTCCATCACGGCTTCAAAACGACGTTGTTTGGTTTCTTCGTCGATTTGATTTTCCATTTTACCGCCCGGAGTATTTTCCTCTGGCGAATATTTAAAACAACCTACCCGGTCAAATTTTTGTTCAACCAAGAAATCCAGGATTTCTTCAAATTGCTCTTCGGTTTCTCCTGGGAAGCCAACGATAAACTGAGTTCTGATAACTGCATCAGGAATTTCAGTTCGAATTAAATTTAATGCTCTTTCGATTTCTTCACGGGTCATCTTACGGTTCATGCTTTTAAGCATGTCGTTATTGATGTGCTGAAGCGGCATATCGAAATACTTAACTAATTTATCGCTATTCTTCATCAGCTGAATCATTTCAGGAGTAATGCCATCCGGATATAGATAAAGCATCCGAATCCACTGGGCCCCTTCAACGTCATTTAAAGCTTTTAGTAATTCATATGGGGACTCTTGAGCTGTTTTATCCTTGCGGCGTAAATCCCAACCGTAATCAGTAAAGTCGTGGCTGATGATAATCAGTTCTTTAACTCCACCCGCAACTAAGAGCTTGGCTTCGTTGACAACATTTTTAAGCGTTCTTGATTGAAGATTTCCACGGATCAGTGGAATTGCACAAAATGCACAACGCTTTAAACAACCTTCGGAAATTTTTAAGTAAGCTCGGTGTTGAGGTTGAGAATTTACTCGCGGAGTAGATTCTTCCTGCAAGTAAGTCGGCAAATTAAAAAATGTTTTTTTCACTTCGCCCGCGTAAGAATCCTTTAAGATTTTACCGATATTTTGAAACTCACCTGATCCCACAAATAAATCAGCTTCTGGTAAACCATCAACTAAGTCATTTTTGTAACGCTGAGTAAGGCAACCTGCGACCACAAGTTTTTCCAATTTCCCGTTCTTTTTAAGTTCGGCCATTTCCAAAATTCTCTGGATCGACTCGGCTTTGGATTCTTCGATAAAACCGCATGTATTAACAATTACGGTATCAGCTTGGGATTCATCCCCAACGACTTCGTAACCGTCTTTCATTAACGTGCCTGCCATGATTTCAGAATCTACTAGGTTCTTGGGACAGCCTAGACTGATAAAATGAACCCTTTTCATAGATCTGTAACCTTACTTTCACTTGTTGGTTTGAACTCGAAGAGATGTGATTTCTTCGATTTGGAAAATTCCGTAGCTTTAAAAGTCATTGTCGTTTTATTTGCCAAGTCGTCAATGTACTCGATTTTAGAAATTTGTTTTTTAGCTTTTAAAATTGAAATAGAAAAACTTTGTAACGATGCTTTTTTTGATAATGATTCAAAATTATATTCAACAATATCTTTATCAGCGCCGCTTTTCTTTTTAAGTTTAAAATTTTTCTCGCGAGAACCTTTATCGATCAAAGTTGAAAGTAAAACTTGGCTTTCTGACGCTTTACCTAATTTATACCGGGTAACTTTTTTGCCGCTATCTTGAATATCCCAAATTGCAGAGCCATCATAAACCAACGATGACTTCACTGGTGTATCGAAATCCAGTCTGAATAAGTTTTTTGAAAGAAAAAAAGTACCCTTTGCGGATTCCGGTGTAGTTAGGAATTCAGAAAACGTTTCTTTTTCGATTTGTGCGACGACAAGTCCCGCATTTGTATATTTTTTTGAAACGACATCTAGTAGATCTTCAGCCGCCGCTGGCGCCGAAAATAAAAGAACTGAAAATAAAAATGAAATCAAATTGATCGATTTAATCATATGTCCCCGTAATGACACTATATATCAGAATAGAGATTCTTGGGCAAGTTTCCCACGGTTAGCCAGGCAGATCACTCTGTCGAAATGAAAAGGTTTTAATGTCTGAATTGCACTTTCAACTGTTGCTCCACTGGTAACCACATCATCGACGAAAATTAGCGGGGTGGTAGCTGTTTTAATCGCGTCCCAGCTGTGAATTCGCATTTTAGAGGCCCCTTTTCTGCCCCGAAGGGTTTTTTGCTCTTGGGACTTAGTAGCGTCAGTTGAAATATATTCAAAAATTTCTAACATGCTCCCCCCTGTTTTTTGCGCTAGGGCTTGAGCAAAGTGCCTAGCGTGCTGTCTTTTGGGGTTCCGAGAAGGACAAGGAATAAAGGTCGGAAACGCACGTCCGGGGCCTAATCCAGACTGAATAGCAATTCCGGCCCAGGGATACCAAGCTTCTATAGGTTGATTTTTTAAGTATAAAACTAGATTTGAAAGCGAATCACTCTCGGAAGGATTCCAGACAAAAATAGATTTGATGGGAACAGATTTTATTGTTCGAGATTGATTGGTCGCGATTCTGTTTTTTAAATAATCTTGGCAATGAAGGCAAAAGGGAATTTCGTTCCAAATAATAAAGCCACAATTAAGACAGGTCCATTGCCGTGACCATCGGTATTTTTTTAATTTCAGGTAAAAGTAATTTTGCAGCTGATCCATTTTTGGAAATCATTGCAAATTAAGTGTATGATTGGATTAAGTTAATCAACTGAAGATAAAAGTAATTATTCGTTATGGTACGGAATACGGTTCATTATTGTGAATGCACGATATAGCTGTTCCAAAAAGAAAACCTGCACCACCAGATGGTTCATAGTCATTTTTGATAAGCTAACTTTCATCTGCGCGCGCTCTAAAATTTCTTCCGAAAGTCCATAGGGCCCACCCATCACAAAAACAATACGTTTGGGCGATTGGTCTTTTATTTTTTGCAATTTAGATGCGAATTCAACCGAAGTGAAAGAACTTCCCTTTTCATCTAAGGCAATCACGTAATCATCAGACTTAATTTCATTTAAAAATGATTTAGCTTCTTCTTTTTTACGTAAGGAAGCCTCTTCCCGGCCTTTGTTGCCGGGCTTAATGGATTTCTTTTCGTATTCACAATAGGGTTTAATTTTCTTTTGGTATTCCTGAATGAAATCTTCAAGCCAGGCTTGTTTTTTCGTCTCAGGAATCAGCAATAGGATTTTCACTTTTTATCGTGCAGGTGCGGATTGTGTTAAAGGAATTTCTGATCCTTGTTTCCACAAATTTTCTAATTCATATTCATTTCGAACGTAGTCATAAAAAATATGAACGATTAATAATCCGTAGTCGATAACAACCCATCGTCCTTCGCCTGTTCCCTCGACACTCTGAGGGTAAAGTGAGTATTGGGTTTTTACCGCGCGTACTAGATTTTCTGCCAATGCTTCGGTATGTCGGGTGCTGGTACCCGAGGCGATAAGTGTATACTCACTCGGAGAACTCATTTCCGTTAAATCAAAAGCCTTAACTTGAATGCCTTTTCCTTGGGAAATCTGGTCTCCGCAAAATTTCGTGAATTCTTTGTAATCGGTAATTTTATTACTTACCGGCTGATAGAATTTAGAATCTTTTATATAGCGTTCGACTGACAGAGGGATGTACTCAACGACTCTTTCGTTTCCACGAAGC
>JAZKJI010000243.1:0-13826 GCA_040384405.1 Bdellovibrionota bacterium | reverse complement strand
GCCGATTTCATGAATTTCTTGTTTTTGTTCCCGTTGAGATCCGCCCTTTGCGAAGTACACTACTTGTTTAAATGTTTCTAATCCCATCGTTCCGAATGGAATCTCGCCGGCAATAGTGTCAACGATGGGCCAAATATTTAGCTCGCTTGGAATGTAAGTACCGTAGGCTTTCAATGCACCCATTCCTAATTCAATTGCATCCGCAGCACTTAAACCACGGTCACGTGCTCTGCCGATTTCAGAAAGTGAGGCATTGATAGCATCGCGGCTTTCAATATCTTGATCTTTGAAAGTTTTAAATACTGATAAGAATAAATAATAAAGAGTTTGAACCCTTTGATGTTCAGGTAATGGAGACAACCTTAAACGCCCGCCTTGTTGCTTGGCTAATTTAGCGTACTTCATATTACGGATAAATTTATTTACTACCGGGTTGTCGTGGGATTGCCCGGGTACCAACGAAATAGGACGGTTATCTGCGACCATCATAAACTGGGCGTAGATTGGATCTTTTGCGGATTCCTCAACAAAGCCTAATCGTATAAGGTGATTGAGCATTCCCATAGCGCCTTCGCGAGTAGAAAGCCCATATCGAAGGGCTGCGCGTGAATATGTGTTTGTAAATCCCCGTTCAAGGTCAGTCTTTTCACGGGTCGATCCAAAATCAGAAATTTGCAAACGATCCTGCTCGATAGGAGTACCCAATAACGAAAGTCCTTTGGAGTCTTGTTCTTTGGATATAAGGACGACGTTACAAGACTCTCCAGCGGCCTGGGCAGGGGTCATAGATGCGACTGCAACCATAAATACAAGCAGCACAACTAATGTGCGGCGGATGCCCGAAGATATTTTTCTGGTGATGGAAAGTGAAAATGCGAAATCCATATAATAAGTAATTGCAGTACTGGGTCCGTAAATTCGACTTTAAATCAAATTGAAAGCAGTTGGCGTGTCTCAATCTGGGATTTTCCGCAAATTACAAAAAATGGATTTCCAGCTGTTGATAAGTTGAACGGTGCCAATCAGAGACCGATATTCATGCAAACATGGAATATTTACCGGTGTTCACAACTGTGAACTGTAAATAACCACTTTTCAATTTGAAATTGGATGTTTCCCCGCGGTTCGGTTAGATTGCGTCCAGAGAACTTAACTTTCACAGGAGAAATGAAATGAAAAATTTAATAGTAGCAGTATGTTTAATGGTATCTGGGTTCGCACAAGCACAATCGGAAATGAAACAGTCTAAAGGCACTACGGTCGTAACCAAATATGTATATTCTGAAGGTTCAAATATATCCATTCACGGTGCCGCAGCGAAATTATTGTGGGACAGCTTAACTGTTGAAGAAACAGGTTGTGTAAGTCTGATGGATCCTATGGGAACAGTAGGACAAGGTGCTAAAGTTGGAAAAAATATTATTTGTTTCAAAGGAAAAGTAGTTAAGGATTTTATCTGTTCACTTTCAACCAACGCTCAAGGTGAAATGGATCCTCAATATTTAAACTGCCCAGCTGGTGGCGTGTCTATCGGAAATTAATCTTATGCTTAACTGGGTTCAGGCTAGAAACGCGAAAGAATTTGTTCACCAAATTTTGGTAGAACGAGACTCACGTCTAAATCAGACTGAACTCAGCCGACGATGCGGATTTTCTTCTAGATCTACGCTAAGCCAACTTCTTTCGGGAAAAAGACAATTCCAGTTTGCCTCGGCTTCGAAATTGATCGAGGCATTGGAATTAAACGAGGTTCAAAGACAGTATTTCTGGAATTTAATTGAACTTGAAAATCCGGAAATCAAGGGTAAGGCCCGGGAAACTTCCCAAATCGAAAAAGACCTCCGAAGTATACGCCAAAACTTAAATGTTGAAAGTAAGCAGCGAAAACATTTAAAGACAATTCCGGCAAATATCAGAAATGTTTTAATGCGCCCTAATTTTCCGTGTGTTTATGCGGCAACCGGTGATGGTAAGAAACCGGCGACACTTGCTGAAATCTGTAAGCGGTCTGGCCTAAAATCAAATACAGTGAAAGAAGAGTTAGATTTTCTTGTTGAAGCTGACCTAGTTTCTTGGAATAGCGAAGATAAAACTTATTTAGCAAAAGAATTTCATCTGGATATAACCCAGCAAGGTTTTTCCGGGTACATCCAACAACAGCTTCAGAATAATTTAAAGCAAGCCCAGCAATCGGCCCTTAAAGATTTCTCTTCACAAGAAGCTTTGTTTTATTCAGGATATACACTGGTGAAGAAAAAAGACTTGCCCGCTTTGAAAAAAGAACTCCGAAGTCTTATGTTAAAATTCATTGACGACAATTACGATGGAGATGGTGATCAAGTCCAAGCTATCACGTTGTCATTCTTTAAACCCTGATCAATTTAGGGCGTTCCAAATCGAGACCCGCTCTTGAGAATGCATCCCAATAGACCGATAATCTAATCTGGGGGAAGCATCAGAAAACGAATTAAGGGCTTTAGCGCGATAACTTTTATCGCTCTGATTTGCATTCTTTTTCAAAACTGCAGTCCTGGCTTTCAAGCCATGAATGCTGATGGATCAAATTTATTTGCCGCCGCTGCGCCCATGCCGCCTCCAACAACTACAACAACAACAATGCCTGCGGGGTCACAAGCCTGCACCGTTGCCAACGGCAGCGGTACTCAAACCGTTAACGGAACTCAATTGGGTACTTGCCAAGTTAACTCGTGCAATACGGGATTCAGTAATTTTGAAAATTCTTGTATTCCAACTGCTCGCGCCCAGATTCTGCAGTCGCCGTTGGCAAAGGATGTAAGTGCTTTTTTAGTTTCTTCACACTTGGAAACGGATTCGCCGAAGCGACAATATAAAACAATTAAAGATGTTCCCTGTTTGCGAGATAAACAAACTGTTTATCTTCATCGTGGCGAAACCTTTGCCGGACCTTGGCTTGTTAGTGGCTGCGGTGATTCAAGTAATGCTACTTACGGAATTAATGCATTTGGAACTGGCTTAGCTCCGATTGTTACGGGAATTCTTCCACTTCCGGCAGCCGAAGCCGTTACCAGTTTTCCTATTTATGGAAAAACAATAACGTTACCAGCGAACACCGTACGTGTCGGACCTCTGTCATCAAGCGAGAGATTAAAGGTCACCGAATTTTTTTCTGGCGGCCGCAGAAAAGCAGTCGCAAGTTTTAAAGAGGCTGCTCCAATAAATGTTTCCGGAATTGGATTTTATCCGATCACCCGTTTCGACAAGTTTTCGCAGAACGGCTGCCAACATGCCGGAGGCTGCCTAACGACTGGAAACAATCTAATTCAACCGATACTTACTTACGGCATTACCCGCGGAATGTTTACCCATGTTCGTTCTGCTGATTGGTCGTTTGCTCGCTCCGCTATTAGAATGTTAACTACAAATCAAATTGGACTAGCCACTTCCGCGGCCCAAGCCGTTAATGGTTTTGCTGATCCCACACCAGGTTATGCGTTTAGTATATTTAACAGTATTACATTTTTAAAAGATCCGGGTACTTGGGTCATTGATGAAGATACGGGATACATATATTACGTCATGGAACCAGGTGAAACATTGGCCAACCTGAATCTGGGTTACACTCTCAAAGGTCAGAATGCTTTAAGCGTGTATCTAAACGGCACCGCAAAGAATTCGATTCAAGTTCAAAATATTTCTATTTTTGGTTCTGGCGAATACGGGATTGAAGTAGGAAATGCCTTAAACGCCAGCATTAAAAATACGGAAGTAAAAGAGGCTTCCAGAACGGGAATTACGTATTACAAAGTCGAAGGGCTTGGCGAAATTTTAAATAACCAAGTCAGTAACTGCGGTAATTCCGGAATCCAAGGACATACCGTTGGTAAGCTTGTAATGTCGGGAAATACGATTAGCAATGTGGGTAGGCTGGGATTTCACGACGATGCTTTTCAAATGTACGGTGTCTATGGTGCTTTCGTCGGTGATTTAACAATTACCAATAATAAAATTGATGGGATCGCGTCCAGCGGAATCCAAGTAGCAGGCACCATTAAGAGCATGGATGTAAGCAATAATTTTATTTCAAACTACGTAAAATTATTCAGCGACGTTGGCGGTATATATTTAAATGGCGATCTGTGGAGAACAACGCCACCAACGGGACCGATGGTTATTTCCGGTAATACTATTTCTAAAGGCCTACCAGTTGTTACTACCAGTCCTTCTTATGCTTACAAAAAATCCCCGGGTGTTTATTTGGACTTCTTCGCGTCCAATGTGGAAGTTTCAAGAAACACGATTACCGATTCAGGTGGCCTATTGGGAGGAATCTTCGTACACGGTGGCAGTGGAAATAAAATCACTTCAAATACTGTGACCAATTCCGTTGGTACCGCCATCGCAATCATCCGAAATACATTTAACGATCCGAATACTTTGAACCCGGAATTGCGTGTGCAGTACCCAACTCCGAATGTTGTAACTGACAATACATTGGTAATTCGTGAAGCGAATCATTACCCAGTTGAAGTCTGGGATCCCTACGGTGAATTCTCTAAAATACATTTAACGCCTGTATCAGGAACGGGCCTGAATCGATTGACCAATTCAGGTAATCCGGCCAACGCCCGCGTCCTAGAATCCTTAACGGATCCCTTTTAAGCGCTATTCCTCGCCTACTAATTCGATTTTTGAAATCGTACACGGCTCTGAACTAACAATTGTTGATTCGTAAGTTACGCTTGCGCCACCCATGCGAGAATCCAGCGTCACGGTTACGGTAGTACCATCCTCAGCAACGATCACATCGGTTACCCGGTTAGCGTGGGATTGACTGTTAATTTTTGCCATAGCTTTAGTCGCCCGAACTGCTTCTTGTTGGCAGGTTACAAATGCCAAAGCATTTACAGATGAAGCAAGTACAAGAAAAACGATCGATATGCGAATAGAGTTATTCATGGAATATCCTTTGTTTAATTGGCCGATATTAAACAAAGTCCGATGGATATAACAGAATTTAGTGGGGACCGGGTAATTTTACTAGAGCGTGTAGAACAATGACAGTCAATTTTTTAACATCGCATGCACGGTTGGAATAACCAAAAATCGGAAATGAATATCAATTAACGGAATTTGATACTCCAGGTAAACAAGTTAAGTCTTTTCCGCAGACGTAAGCCTGCCGGCATACCGCAATTGCATCAGTAACCGAAAACGCATTTGCATCATGAGGGTAACCGGATACCGCAGCCGAACAACTGTACACTACGTCGTGTAAATACCCGACTGTTCCGTTCGGCTGAGGGCTTGACAGAAAGTTGATATCATTGTGATCAGTGTTTTTTCTGCTGTCTGCACCCGCAAAGTGAAGAAACTCATGAAAGAATGTTCCTCCGTAACCTTTAAGTGGTGGCAACACATCATTTTCTTTTTCTAGGGTGTAAGCTGCGTACTGAAGATACCCTAAGTCACCAACGTAAATTCGATGAGTGGTGAACGGAGTTGGCGGCCGTAAATGAAAAGCATTTGAGCCGACTGGAACTTCAGTATGCATGAAAAATCCAACATTAATTTTCTTCATCGATCGATAGTCATCACAGTTTATTTTCAGTTTTCGTGAAGTAATATTTTTGATCAGTTCCGCAGCTAGTGGTTGATTGATCTCGGCCAACTTTTCCATTCCTTGAAGAATGGAAGCTCTGTAATAAGTTTCGAGATTAATTGGGGTCTCATCTTTGTAAGCCTTACGAGGTTCGCACTTTTCAAATTTAAGGCGCTTTTGCATCCAATTCTCTAGAGCAACAGAAGCTTCTGACGCTGAGGAAACGCTATGGAAAGCCAATAAGCCGATAAATGCCAACAATGTCCACGCTTTCGACAGCGAAGACCAATTAAAATTGAGTTGAGATACTTTCGCGCTCATCCCCATTTGATTTGCAGGGAATAAGCCTAGATAGATTGATGAATGTCAGAAATTTACTAAGGTTAACCTTGTCGCAATTAGTGAGCAGTTTCCGGAACCTGTTCTACGCCATCAGATGGTTTTGCCGCGTCAGCTTTAGGTTTAAGAGCCGCTTCTAATTTTTGTTTCAAGCCTCGGCACTGAGAATAGAATTTTGCCGTTTCTGAATCGAAAGTATAGAAAGCTACTTCTAAATCAATTTGCCGTTGTCCCGGTGCAAGCTTAAGAAGCTTTATGTATTCGTCGTTGTAGACCATGGGATTAAAATTTGCCAAATGTGGAGCATCATCATAAACCGCGCATTTTCTTTTCTCTACTTTTTCACAGCGAGTGATCGCATCTTTAACAGCATCATCACGAATGCGTTCGAATCTTTCACAAACGCGTGGCCATTTTTTCGAAGGGTACTGGGTGGCGTGATAGGCTGCGTGGGCATTCAAACTAATCATTGATACAAACAAACTTACCAACATAATTTTCAACATAAATATCTCCTGCTGATACTTGTAGTTTAATAAAGTAATCACACCCGGCACAAGTCTAGCTCTGCATGGCCTGGCCCTGTTTAGGCCCTTGATTTAACTAACTAACCTAAAACCCCCAAACTAACATCGCGACTCCCCGATTGTTCCCGTTTAGAAACACTTTAGAGTTTTTCATTTTACTCTCTGTCGAGGGTGGGTTCTGTTTGATCGAGTTCAACACTCGAACAAATGGAAGGATCACAAATGAAAAAAATTATCTTAAGCGTAACAATATTAATCGGCACCAACAGTCCCCAATATCTTTGGGCTGACAGCACTTGTTCCGTTAAATGTGGCCTAGAGTCACAATTCGGAAATGCCTACGTCATCAAGACAATCGCAATGGCGCCTCTAAACCTAAATCATCAACAGCAAGAAGACTTTGCGGCCTATTGCCGGAGCATGGGTGGAGCTTATTCTTACGCTGCCAATTGCAACCCGGCGGCCTGCTGGAAGCCAGAATCACTGTCAGGCACTGGCAGTGCCACTGGTTCAACGGTTTACGAAGCCCGGCAGAGCGCCAGAGCTAATTGTTTAAGTACTCTTCCCCCACCTTCAAATACGTGTGCGGTGGGATCCTATTACTATGCGCCCAGCAATGTGCGTTTTTCCGAATTCACCTGCAACTAACAATTTAAATTTGTTCCAATCGAAAATTTTAACGAAGGAGCTTTTATGAAGATTTTTATTTTTTGGTGGATATTTTCGTTTTTAACCCGGGCCATGGCGTCACCGGAAAATCCGGTCTATTACCGCGAATGTTATGCAAAGGCACCATTGGGCGGACCGGGATCAATAAGTGATATAATAAGTGCGGCAAACAACATGGCCCAAGCGACAATTTTCTACGAATACAAAAATGCATCCTGCACGAAACCTGGCTGTATGGGTTGGATTAATATTTACCCGGAAGGAATTTATAAACCTAATATTACCGTCAATCTGTTTCGGCACATGGAAAATGATATGAATCACTTAACCGGAGAAGGTGTTTGGGAAAGTGGAATGAATTCTTCGAGGACCGACCGAGTGGTCACGGTGGACGTTACTTTCAAGGCAGGCGCCGGAATTGGTTCAGGTTGGAATGATTTAGGAACATTTGTTTACACGGAACAAGGCGTATCTAAAGAATTGAAACTTTCCTGCATTCCTGCCTTGGTCGATTAAATTTTTACATTTATATAAATTCAAGCGATGCCAGCTCGTCCAAGGACGTTATGTAATCCACCTGTCGAAAATCAAAAAATCCGACAGTCTGAAAATTGGAGAATTTTTTAAGGAGTGCGTATGACAAGGAAGTGGTTCGACTGACTTAAAAAAAGGAAATAAAATGAAAAATCTAATGATGAGCGGAATGCTACTTGGAACACTGTTTGTTGGAATGAATGCATTTGCCGGTGGTGGCGGCGATTACAATAACCCATGTCTTGACGGTGGAAGCGTGCCGGGCGGATCGACGTGTCCAAATGAGAAACATACATTATATACGTGCGGTCCACTTGCAGGTGGCGATCTAGTAGGAAATGTTAAAGAAATCACACTTCACTTAAGACAAAGCACCATCAGTGAAAAAATTGAGAGACTTGCATTCATCGTTGGAAACTACCCGGGCATCTATAGAAACACGTATGTTCGGACTCCACAGAGGATTGCATCACATACGTATTGGGTTAACTCTATTCTTTCTAATTGGACTCCGGCCCATGATTTCAACCTTCGCATTCAGATCTTAGAAGGTAAACAGTCTGCTCGGATCTCTGGCACCAGTAATGGATTGCCACTTGATCAAACTGTGGCGTGCAAAGTGAAGGTATTTTAAACTTATTAGTTGGTAAAATGGGTTTTTGAAAACATAGCTACTTGTCACGGCCATCACGTATTATCACGTTGATGGCCGTTTAACATTTATCGCTGCCTGTTCCAGCTGATTAAAGGCTCTCCTGAATAATGCTATTCGCATTTTCCTTTGGTACATGAAATGGTTGTATTACATTTAGTTTGGCGGGTAACCACTAGCATCGGGCTTTGTTCGGTGTAATCGCAAGTGTAACAAACATAGCCACCATCACCCGCCACTTGGTAAGCAATTTCGTCATAGCGCTGCGCCTGATATGGACAAGCTTTTCCGACAGGTATTTCCCTAGTTTCCCAAATGGTTGATTCTAATGATGATGGCTTGCGTTTCTCGGTTGATTGTTTCGCAATTGCATTAACGCTGATAAAGACGCTTAGAAAAACAAAAACTATTTTTAACATGGAACCTCCACAAAAAATTCTATCCATCAGCCTTACTATTACAACCTTAACTTTAGCGGATTGGCCAATATCGTCATAAGTACAGGATTGAATGATCCTTACTCCTTGCTGGTCTTTCCCTTTCCAATAAGATTCAATAGAAATGATTTCTCCTTTTTCTTACCGGTTTTCATTTTTTTAGCTTTTGGCGACCCGTTTTTTGCTTCGGCCGCTGTCCTTTTTGAGGGCGATTTATATTTCACCCGTAAACCCAACAGGACATTTCGTTTCGAAATCTCGCGAAGCATTTGCTTCACTTCCTCTTCAAAATTTTCAGATTCCATTGGAATGTATAACCAATCTTTACTGGCCGGATGATTTTCCAAGAAAAGATATTTTAGAAAAAAAGCACCCTGCTTTTTATATTCCACCGGAAAGATGCAACCTTTCCATAAATCAAAGTCGTAGGTGACTCCTTTGTGCTCGCAATTTCTTCCGGGCTTCTCTACTAGAATTAAAACCATGTGATCATCCAGGAAGTAGGCCTGACCACCATGTTTGGGCAACATTTGAATATCGTGAGGTAAGTGCTCTTCGATCCAGGCAAGATTATTTAGTGACGATTCCATTTAGAAATTGTCGGACAAACCTGAATAAGTTTCTAGGGAATTATTTGGATGCCGCCGGGCAGATGCTCGTTAATGGCTACCGTTCGGCCATTTCGGTACAGTATTTAGCTACTAATAACTTATGGAATTGAACCTGGTATTTGTTCCTTATACAAATTTTCCTAACAACCTACCGGCGGCTTTGGAGGATTTCATGAAATCATTTATTATTTTAGTATTAATAAGTTTTGCACTTCCCGTTAGTTCACTGGGCGATTCTCAACCCCAATGGCGAATACTAAACACTGCACCATACGGCGGAAAACAAGACGACATATTTTTTATCAATCACAAAATTGGTTGGTATGTAAATGGTGATGGTTCAATTTACCGCTCTGATAATGGTGGTGAATCGTGGTCGCGTCAGTTGCACTTGGTAGGCACCTATTTTCGCGCGATCACTTTTGTGGACGAGAATTTAGGTTTTGCCGGAAATATTGGAGTAGACTATTTTCCCGGGGTCAGCGATTCCCAACCCTTGTATCAAACCAAAGATGGCGGAACGAATTGGACCGTTGTTAAGGATGTTAATGACCAAGATATAAAAGGAATCTGCGCCCTTGATAGTTTAACAACTGATTATATAAATGCAGGTCACTTGGAAAAACGAACGACCATTTATGCTGCCGGAAGAGTCGGAGGGCCGGCAAAACTTGTGATCTCCAGGGACGCCGGCACTACTTGGAAAAAATACGATCTGACAAAATATACGGCCATGATTCAAGATGTGAAGTTTATCAATGAGTCCATTGGATTTTTATGTGCCGGAAGTGAGGCGGATATTTCTAAAGCCCGCGCGCAAATATTAAAAACATCCGACGGTGGAACTACTTGGAAAACGGTTTATCAAAGTTCGCGTTCCTTGGAAATTACATGGAAGTGCAGTTTTCCCACCGATAAAGTCGGTTATGCATCGATACTAAGTTTTGATAAAGACACTTTCCAAAAATACGTCGTAAAAACCATAGACGGCGGAGATACTTGGCAAGAGCTTCCATTAGCGGTTGGGATCACCAAAAAGTTGGTCAAGCTATAAATAAAATCAGAGTTGTCAAAGACGAATCAGGAACAAGCGTTTTTGGTATTGGCGTAGAAGTTATTAAACTTGAATTACCAGTGGTGAAGTAAACTTTTAAATGAATAGCGTACTTCACCATTTATTGTAATCGAGCACTGATAAATATTTGTGACTAATTTGAGGTAAATACGTAACGGTGATCCTTGTTAAAATTTTTCTGCGCTCAGCTAAAGAGGCACATTTGTACTCGGTCAATTGTCTTAGAAAAAGGTACATTTGTACTCGGCCAATTGTCTTATATGCACCGTAATCAAAGTTAAATATTGGTACTTCAGTCATTGTGCCAAGACTTTTTGAAGCCGTCATTTTGACTCCTTACCTATAAACGGGTTTTACTAGAATCCTGATCCCAGTTGCGAATTTCTCATTGAGCTGAGATCTAGAAAAAAGTTGCGAGGATCTATTTTGAAGTTCAGTCGGTCTAAAGGTTTTACCTTAGTCGAAACAATTGCAGCGGTTGCTATCGCTAGTATTATCTTAATGACGATACTGACAATGTTTGTCGAGATGTCAAAATTTTCCGCGGATACTCAACGTGAAGCGATTCGCGCTTCGATTATTCAAGCGGTACTAACCGCAGTACGAAGTCCCACATCAATGAATGCGAGTATGTCCCCCGAAGTTGATTGCCTCAGGATTAATAAAGCAATTTCATGTGCAGCATCAGGAACCACACCGTTTTCTCTTTACCAAAACGAAACCATCGCGGCGATGCCCGCTGGTGCCGCAAAGGCCGCAGCTGCACTTACGACAAATGGACAAGGATTTTTTACGGACGGCGGAGATCATTGTTTACCGGCGAACCAAAATAATGGATCTCGTTGTCCAGTTATTGTAACGACAAATTTTGCCGTAGTCTGTAAAGGGGAAGCCGCACGAATCAGTTGCCCTGCAAGCCAGGCTACTCTTGAAATTCAATATAGTATTAGCCCAAACAGCTTGGGTGCTACTCCACCAAGACAGGAACAATTATTTTATCCAGTGACGGGTTCCCATAGTTTACAGCTTAGTGAATTATTCACTTCCGGCACGGTTGCCGATGACGTTGGAACCAAAAATATTACCGCTCAAAATAAAGCGTTTAAGGCGGCGGCCGCAGGTAAGTTATGTACGACCGGAACTGTATTAACCGGCATTGCCGGCGATGGCACTGCAATCTGTAAAGACGCAGCCTCGCAGTGCGCGCGTGGGCAAGTGTTTACCGGTTTTACCGTCGGTGCAGGTGGCGTATTCACGGTCAACTGTCAAGACATCACGTGTGGTGCCGGTACCGTCTTCGGAGGTTTCAGTTCTGCCGGAGTAAAGATTTGTAACACGATTAATCCCGCCAACGTGCAGTGCCGACCTATTTTGGCTGGAACAATTAATTTGGGAACCAATCAATTTATGGTTGGATTAAATCCCGATGCAACACCGATTTGTCGACGCAAAGTATGTGGTCCCGCACAAATTTCCGGTTGCTGGGTTAATGGTGATTTGCAATGTGTGGATACTAATTTTATCCCGCGCTGTCCAACCGGAGTTTGTTCGGCATCACCAACCGTATCTCCGCCCCCTAAAGGAACGTTTTATGATTCAACAACCGTAGCACTAGGCTACAACGGAATTCCTTGGATTACCGAATGGGTCAACGGAGAACCAATACAGGGTTATCATATGACCTATCGTAATTGGGGCGGCGTCAGCAACAACCCTACTTTATCCGGAGTTTTTTCAGATCCATTAGGTTCGGGGGTACTTGATGGTAATTGCCAATATGATGTCGGAGGAGCGCCTCCTAACTTAATGGCAATTCATACCTGGTCACAGTGGCAAGGCCCGACGGCAATGCCATTTCTACCAATTTGTAGTCCGGCCCCGCCTGCCGCGGCAACGAATGCTCCTTGCTATTTTCCTACTGATCCCTATGCAACCTATACTGCACATTCAGTTTGGGGCTATCAAAGCTTGACTGAAGTTTGTCCTGTGGTGCCGGATCCGACAACTGGAACTGCGATTGCAAATTGTCCAACGCCTTTTACCGCAAACACAATTTGCACACCTGATCAAGACAGTGGGGGCGGGACTTCTTGCCATAGTTACGCGTTCACAATTCGGGCATCATGCAATTTTGTTTATAATAAACCTGCACCTGTTTGCGGTGGTACACCATCGGCGCCGGGAACGACAACATCTCCGAGCGCTCCGCCTCCCCCACCTCCGCCGCCGCCTCCCCCACCTGTACCTCCACCACCTCCGGTAACTCCGATTACGACAACGTGTAGTCCACCCGGTTCATTTTACTCTTGGAACGGATGGAACTGGGACGATTATATAAATCCCATTTGGCCAACCACAGCTGCAGGGTATGGGATAAATCAACCGCCGGTTGTTTATGGATCGAATCAGTATTTAGGTAATGGAGTAACTCAGGAAGTTGGAACAAATAGATTAATGTGTGGCGTTCCTCCCGGTCCACCTTTGCCACCTCCTCCGACTTTCAGTGGTTACTTTATAGAACCTTGCGGTTGCAATGGAACCACCATTAGTTGGACCGAGAATTATACGGTTACATGGACACCACCAATGGTCTGTACTGTTAATGCCACATCTACAATACCGGCCACCGTTTCTGGGAACCAAATGACTTTTAATTTTCCCCCATGCAATACAAGCGGCGGTTCTGTAGGGATTCAATGCACTAACTATAATGGGACTAACCCACCCACTGTTTCCAAAACTCAATCGCTTCCACGTTCAGGCAACGCGATGCTTTGTAATTAACGATAGGATATTTTTATTAATGCGACCAAATATTTTACGTTCACAATCAGGAATGACAATGATTTTAGCACTCATCGGAGTGCTAGCAACGCTTGCAATTTTCGCGGCGGGCACCGATGGCGTCCTTCATCGGGTAGATTTAGCTAAAACTTTGCGTAATCGTGGTAGCCGAAATAATCTTGCAAGCAAGCTTGATCAAGCCATTCGAGATCCGATTATTTTGCACGAAAGTCTTTACGATCAAACTTGTTTACAAAATACTTTTATCGCTCCGGTAATTGCACAAGTCGCGAATGTGACCGCTGCCGTCTATGGTGGAAATCCATCGCTGGGAATTCCGCCCGATGGTGGAACTTGTTCGAAACTTAATATGGGTCTGGCGGAAGCTATTCCGGCAACGGACCCTAACGCCGTTGAAGATGCTGGTTTTGATTCCGTTGCCTTAAGCATTCCTGCCCCGACGGGTGGAGTAATCACACCGGTCGGGGGAATGTATTCGGCGCCGGTTTTTTACAATGAAATGGGAAACCTTTGTGCAAATGCTGCGAATCCCGATTGTAAATGGGAAGTCATAACGTTGGTTCGATTTTCCCCGACATCTTCAGCGTTTACAAATA